>NZ_ATUL01000023.1:32500-48228 GCF_000420185.1 Thioalkalivibrio sp. ALR17-21
GGGATGAGCTGTGGATCGGAGTGAAAGGCTAATCAAGCTCGGAGATAGCTGGTTCTCCTCGAAAGCTATTTAGGTAGCGCCTCATGTATCACTTCCGGGGGTAGAGCACTGTTATGGCTAGGGGGCCATCCCGGCTTACCAAACCATTGCAAACTCCGAATACCGGAAAGTGCGAGCATGGGAGACACACGGCGGGTGCTAACGTCCGTCGTGGAAAGGGAAACAACCCAGACCGCCAGCTAAGGTCCCCAAATCATGGCTCAGTGGGAAACGATGTGGGAAGGCAGAGACAGCCAGGAGGTTGGCTTAGAAGCAGCCATCCTTTAAAGAAAGCGTAATAGCTCACTGGTCGAGTCGGCCTGCGCGGAAGATTTAACGGGGCTAAAGCCATGTACCGAAGCTGCGGACCTGCTTTGCAGGTGGTAGAGGAGCGTTCTGTAAGCCTGCGAAGGTGTGTCGAGAGGCATGCTGGAGGTATCAGAAGTGCGAATGCTGACATGAGTAACGATAAGATGGGTGAAAAACCCATCCGCCGAAAGCCCAAGGTTTCCTGCGCAACGTTAATCGGCGCAGGGTTAGTCGGCCCCTAAGGCGAG
Source organism: Thioalkalivibrio sp. ALR17-21 (assembly GCF_000420185.1). NCBI lineage: Bacteria > Pseudomonadati > Pseudomonadota > Gammaproteobacteria > Chromatiales > Ectothiorhodospiraceae > Thioalkalivibrio > Thioalkalivibrio sp. ALR17-21. The sequence continues at coordinate 33,097 of NZ_ATUL01000023.1, forward strand.
GCAGAAATGCGTAGTCGATGGGAAACAGGTTAATATTCCTGTACCTCGCGTTAATGCGATGGGGGGACGGAGAAGGCTAAGTGATCCGGCTGTTGGTGCCCGGTTCAAGCATGTAGGGAGTACTCCTAGGCAAATCCGGGGGTACATATCCTGAGATGTGATGACGAGCTCCCAAGGGAGCGAAGTCACTGATGCCCTGCTTCCAGGAAAAGCCTCTAAGCTTCAGTTAACGTGAGACCGTACTCCAAACCGACACAGGTGGGCAGGGTGAGAATCCCAAGGCGCTTGAGGAAACTCGGGTGAAGGAACTAGGCAAAATGGTACCGTAACTTCGGGAGAAGGTACGCCTCGGATGGTGACGGGACTCGCTCCCCGAGCTGTTCGAGGTCGCAGAGACCAGGCCGCTGCGACTGTTTACTAAAAACACAGCACTCTGCTAACTCGAAAGAGGACGTATAGGGTGTGACGCCTGCCCGGTGCCGGAAGGTTAATTGATGGGGTTAGCTTCGGCGAAGCCCTTGATCGAAGCCCCGGTAAACGGCGGCCGTAACTATAACGGTCCTAAGGTAGCGAAATTCCTTGTCGGGTAAGTTCCGACCTGCACGAATGGCGTAACGATGGCGGCGCTGTCTCCACCCGAGACTCAGTGAAATTGAAATCGCAGTGAAGATGCTGTGTACCCGCGGCCAGACGGAAAGACCCCGTGAACCTTTACTACAGCTTCACACTGAACTTTGAGCTTGTTTGTGTAGGATAGGTGGGAGGCTTTGAAACCGGGACGCCAGTCTCGGTGGAGCCATCCTTGAAATACCACCCTTGCAAGTTTGGAGTTCTAACTCAGGCCCGTTATCCGGGTCGAGGACCGTGTGTGGTGGGTAGTTTGACTGGGGCGGTCTCCTCCCAAAGAGTAACGGAGGAGTGCGAAGGTACCCTCAGCGCGGTCGGAAATCGCGCGACGAGTGCAAAGGCATAAGGGTGCTTGACTGCGAGACAGACACGTCGAGCAGGTGCGAAAGCAGGTCTTAGTGATCCGGTGGTTCTGTATGGAAGGGCCATCGCTCAACGGATAAAAGGTACTCCGGGGATAACAGGCTGATACTGCCCAAGAGTCCATATCGACGGCAGTGTTTGGCACCTCGATGTCGGCTCATCACATCCTGGGGCTGAAGCAGGTCCCAAGGGTATGGCTGTTCGCCATTTAAAGTGGTACGCGAGCTGGGTTTAGAACGTCGTGAGACAGTTCGGTCCCTATCTGCCGTGGGCGTCGGAGATTTGACAGGATCTGTCCCTAGTACGAGAGGACCGGGATGGACGCACCTCTGGTGTTCCGGTTGTCACGCCAGTGGCATTGCCGGGTAGCTAAGTGCGGAAGGGATAACCGCTGAAAGCATCTAAGCGGGAAACCCACCTGGAGATGAGATCTCCCTGGAGCTTCGAGCTCCCTGAAGGGCCGTTGAAGACGACAACGTTGATAGGCTGGGTGTGGAAGCGCGGTAACGCGTGAAGCTAACCAGTACTAATTGCCCGTGCGGCTTGACCATATAACACCCAAATGGTTGTTGGTCTCTTCTGACACATCACCTAGTTGCATTCCGAATTTGGACAGTGAGCGCTGTCCAGCCAGTTTGCCTGGCGGCTATAGCGAGCAGGAACCACCCGATCCCATCCCGAACTCGGAAGTGAAACTGCTCTGCGCCGATGGTAGTTAGGGGCCTCCCCTCGTGAGAGTAGGTCACCGCCAGGCATTTACACCGAAAGCCCGATCCCTCTTCCGAGGGGTCGGGCTTTTTTTGTGCCTGATTGTGTGTTCGTGTGACGCCGGTCGTCCGGCGGGAGGTAGCTGTGGCGAACAAGCGGACGGATGGTGGCCTGGTGGTTGTGGGCCTGGTGCTTATTGCCGTGGGCGCGTATGCGCTGCTGGGGCAGCAGGTCCATTTCTCGCCAATCGCCCCCCGTGAGGATGGAGGATTTGGCGGGTGGTTCGCGACCGTTGTGGGTGTGGTGATGATCCTTGGCGGGCTGTATTTCCTCCGCGAATCGCGGAAGTAGACTCTGGCAGCCAGCGGGCTGCGTTTCTGTGGCTATTCCCTAGAGCTCGCGCCAGCTGAACCCTTCTTCCTGAGTGGCGAGTTCCATCTCGGCCGGGGCCGCGCCCACTCCGTCTGCGAGTGCTTTCCGGGCGTGGTCGGGATGGTTGTTGTCGGTCGACAGATGCATCCCGATGAGCGAACGCAGCTTTCGGTTATCGGCCCGTCGCAGCAGGTCACGCGCCGCGTGGTTGGGGAGGTGGCCCCATCCTCCGCGAATGCGCTCCTTGAGGCGCTCGGGATACGGGCCGGCCTGGAGCATATCCGGCTCGTGGTTGCATTCGAGCAGGAGTCCGTCGACCCGGGCGGCGATCGCGACCATGTGAGGCGTGACATGGCCGGCATCGGTCATTAGTGCCAGCTCGCGGTCGCCGTCGGACAACGTGAACTGCGTGGGTTCCCGCGAGTCATGCGGGACGGTGAACGGAATCACCCGCAGGTCGCGGATCTCGATCGGCGAGTCGCTGGTGATTTCCAGGGTGCTGGGGAAGCGATTGTCACGGGCGGCACGGATGGTGCCGTGGGAAGCGTATACGGGGATCCCGTGGCGTCGGGAGAACGCGCCGGCGGCACCGATATGGTCACCGTGCTCGTGCGTGATCAGGAGTGCGTTCAGCTGGTCGGGCTGCAGGCCTGCGCGCGCGAGCCGACGTTCGGCCTCCTGAGCGGAGAAGCCGCAGTCGATCATGATGCAGGTGTGGCGGGCGCGCACGACCAGTGCGTTTCCGCCGCTCCCGCTTCCAAGGGAACAGTATCGAAGCATGCCGACAGTGCCGGTGCTTGGCGATCAGCGGCGAAATCCTTCCTCGATCCTTTCGAGGAGGAACCGGGTGTCGTCCTCGTCCAGCGGTTCGCCGTCGATGTTCCGTGCACGCAGGAGGGACTGGCCGTTGTCCGCGGAGAGTTCGATCCGGTAGCGCGTGTCTGCGCGGCGGTCACCGCGACCGAACAGGCGGCTGAAGAAGCCACCTTCGTCTTCGTCGGCGCTGTCCGGGCGATAGGTGACTTCGTGCACCCCGCTGCGGCGGTCGCGTTCGTCGACCAGGAGGCCGGAACGGTCGAGACGCGTGCCGAGGTGCCGCCATACCTGGTCCGCGTCGCTGTCAAAGCGAAGAACCAGTTCGTCGCCGACATTCTCGATGCGTGCGCCCGGCACCCGCTGGACCTCGGATTCGTCGGCGCGCTGACCGCCTTCGCCGGGGTCGCCGGTGAGCAGGAACAGGCGCAGGCGATTGAGCATTTCCGCCTCCAGCTCCGGATCGGAGGGGCGGGAAACCCAGAGGAAGCGTTCTTCGCCCACGGGCTGTTCTTCGGCCCCGCGATGGGTGATGTAGACCGCGGTGCGACCGTCTTCCTCGCGTTCCACGCGCAGGCGGTACCGGTCACGGGTGTTCGAGTCGTAGAGACCGCCAATGGTCCGGGCGATGAAGCCGCGGCTGCCGCTGAACGGGATACCGGCGCGGTCTTCGGCCCACTGGGTTTCCATGATGCCGACTTCCGGTTCGTTGCGTTCCAGCGGCAGGTTCTGGCTGTCCCAGAACGCGGCCAGGCGATTCCACAGGTCGTCCGGGTCGGTATCGACCGTCAGCCAGCGCGTATCGCCGTCACGCCAGATCTGTACGTCGCTGTCTTCGGGCAGCACCTGGACCTCGCCGGCGCGCGGCGCCAGGGCGCCCGTTCCACCCGGTGTGCCGGTCTGTCGAGTATCGGGCTGCTGCATCTCGCGGGCGCTGACGCGTTCCCCCGGGGCGTCGGGGACGCGGTAGCCGTCGCGGCTGTCGGGGGCGCTGAGCTCGGGCGGAACCTCGAGGTCAGGGGCCTGACGGGATTCCTGATAAACCGGGCCACCGTCATCGGTACCGGCGCAGCCGGCGGTACCCAGGGCAAGGGCGACGGCCAGCGGCAGCGCCGCGGGCAGGTAAGCGCGTACGGTAGTACGAGCGGAAAAGGACGAAAAACGGGTCATGAACGGTTCATACCTCGATGCCGGCCTGGCGCATGGCGTCCAGAACCGGGGCGTGAAACGGAGCCGAAAGCGGTGTCAGCGGGAGGCGGATGCCTTCTTCCATCATGCCCATCTGCTGCAGCGCCCATTTGACCGGGATCGGGTTGGCTTCCAGGAACAGGGCTGAGTGCAGCCCGTCCAGCTGGCGGTTGATCTCGCGGGCTCGTTCGGCATCGCCTTCGCGTACCGCTCGGCACATCTCCGACATCAGACGCGGCGCGACGTTCGCCGTGACCGAGATGACGCCGTGGCCACCGGCCAGCATGAAGGCAAGTCCGTTGGCATCCTCGCCGCTGAACAGGTCCAGGCGGCTGCCGACGCGTTCGACCAGTTCGGCGGTGCGCTCGTTGCTTCCGGTGGCTTCCTTGATGCCCACGATGTTGGGCACCCCGGCAAGGCGTTCGACCGTTTCGGGCAGGATGTCGACCGCCGTCCGACCGGGCACGTTGTACAGGATCTGCGGGATGTCCACCGCCTCGGCGATGGCCTTGTGATGCAGATACAGGCCTTCCTGGGTGGGCTTGTTGTAGTAAGGGGCGACCAGCAGGCAGGCGTCGGCGCCGGCGTCCTTGGCGCACCGGGTCAGGGCGATGGCCTCGCGGGTGGAGTTGGCTCCGGTTCCGGCAATGACCGGGAGGCGGCCATCGATGGTGCGCACGACGTGCGCGATGGCCTCGCAGTGTTCGTCGAAATCGAGGGTGGCCGATTCGCCGGTGGTGCCCACGGCGACGATGGCGTCGGTACCCGACTCGACATGGAATTCCAGCAGCCGATCCAGCGCTGGCCAGTCCAGGCTGCCATCGGCGTGCATCGGGGTCGCGAGCGCGACCATGCTGCCTTGAAACATCGCCCCCTCCAGGACAAGTAATGGTGCAGTCTAACGGGGGACTGACAGGGCATTCAAGAAAGCGCCGCGTTGGCCTGTACCCGGGGAGGTGATATGTTCCGGCATCATGATCCACGCGATGCGCCATTGCCGTTCGCCATCCTGCTCGCCGGTTGCAGGAGGCCTGGCCCGTGGCTGAGGTCGTCGGGGCCGGTACGCACACCGAACTGGTGCTGAGCCTGCTGGGGCCGGACCGGCCGGGCCTGGTGACTCAGGTGACCCAGCACGTTGCCGAATCCGGTTGCAATCTGGAAGCCAGTCGTATGGTGGTGCTTTCCGGCTATGCCTGCATGGCGGTGACCGCCAGCGGAAACTGGAAGACCCTGGCGACCCTGGAAGGGCGGCTGGAACGTCTGGAACGCGAGAGCGGGCTGGTGGTGACCGCGCGTCGCGGGCCGCTGGCAGAGGCGGGTGAGGCCGCCATGGCCTATGCCGTGGACGTCATCGCCCTGGATGCCCCGGGGCTGCTGCACGGCCTGGCGAACTTCTTCGCCACGCGGGGCGTCAACCTGCGGGATGTACAAAGTCGCGTCTACACGGCGCAGCAGACGGGCGCCCGCATGTTCGCGGCGAACATCGTGATCGACATCCCGGCCGCGCAGCATCTGGCGACGCTGCGGGGCGAATTCATGGACTTCTGCGACGAACTCAATCTCGACGGGGTGCTGGAGCCGATCAAGGCCTGAATGCCGCCCCGTCCCCGACCGGAGACACGAGAATGACGGTTGCGATCGATCAGCCCGTACCCGCCGATATCCGCCTGCCGGCCACCGGCGACCAGGAGCTGGCGCTGGAGGATTTCCGCGGGCGCATGGTGGTCCTGTATTTCTATCCCAAGGACAACACGCCGGGGTGCACCAACGAGAGCCGTGACTTTGCCGAGCGCCTGGCCGATTTCGAGGCAGCGGGGGCGGTGATCCTCGGGTGCTCGCGCGACAGCGTGAAGAGCCACGAGAATTTCCGCAGCAAGCAGGAGCTGCCGTTCGACCTGCTCAGCGATGCGGACGAGCGCCTGTGCGAGGCCTTCGACGTCATTGGCATGAAGAACATGTACGGCAAGCAGGTGCGCGGCATCGAGCGCTCCACGTTCCTGATCGACGCGGACGGCGTGCTGCGCCGGGAATGGCGCAAGGTGAAAGTCCCCGGCCACGTGGACGAGGTGCTCGCCGCGGTGCGTGAACTCTCGGGCTGACATCGAGCGCGTTTCTGCCCCTGCCCCTGCGCCCCGGAGGCCCGATGATCGAAGACCGCGAACCCGGCCGTCATCTGTTCGTGCTGGACACCAACGTCCTGATGCACGACCCCACCGCGCTGTTCCGTTTCAAGGAACACGACATCTTCCTGCCGATGGTGGTCCTGGAAGAGCTGGACCGGGGCAAGAAGGGGATCTCCGAGGTGGCGCGCAACGTGCGTCAGGTGAGCCGGTTCATCGACGAGCTGATGACCGGGGCTACCCACGAGGCGATTGTCGCCGGGCTTTCGCTGACGGCGACGTCGCTGGAGGACTCGGATCTCGGCGGCCATGGCCGGCTGTTTTTCCAGACCCGCAGCCTGAATTCGCATTTGCCCGAGTCGCTGCCGGGCTCTTCGGCCGACAACGATATCCTCAGCACCGCACGGGCGCTGGAAGAGGAGCTCCCGGATGTCCGGGTGACCCTGGTGTCCAAGGACATCAACCTGCGCATCAAGGCTGCGGTGATCGGCCTGCATGCGGAGGATTATCACAACGACCAGGTGCTGGATGACGTTTCTCTGTTGTACTCGGGGATGCAGGAGCTGCCCGGGGACTTCTGGGACACCCACGGCGCGGCGATGGATTCCTGGCAGGAGGCCGGCCGGACCTATTACCGGGTGAAGGGGCCGCTGGTTGCGGAATGGCATCCCAACCAGTTCGTCTATCGCGAGGGCGAGCAGCCCCTGAGTGCCATCGTGCTGGAGGTGGATCGGCCGGCCGAGAGCGCCGTGATCGAGCTGGTGGACGACTACATGAATCCCCGGCACACCGTCTGGGGCATCAATGCCCGCAACCGCGAGCAGAACCTGGCGCTGAACCTGCTGATGGATCCGGAGGTCGATTTCGTCTCGCTGGTGGGAGCGGCGGGGACGGGCAAGACCCTGCTGACCCTGGCGGCCGGCCTGGCGCAGACGCTCGAGGACGGGACCTACAAGGAAATCATCATGACTCGGGTGACGGTGCCGGTGGGCGAGGACATCGGCTTCCTGCCGGGTACCGAAGAGGAGAAGATGACCCCCTGGATGGGGGCCCTGATGGACAATCTCGAGGTCCTCGGCGGCAACACCGAAGGGGCCGGGGAATGGGGCCGGGCGGCCAGCGGGGACATCCTGACCAGCCGCATCAAGATTCGCTCGCTCAACTTCATGCGCGGGCGTACCTTCCTCAGCCGCTACATCATCCTGGACGAGGCGCAGAACCTCACCAGCAAGCAGATGAAGACGCTGATCACCCGTGCCGGGCCGGGGACCAAGATCGTCGCGCTCGGCAACATCGCGCAGATCGACACCCCGTATCTCACCGAGACCACCTCGGGGCTGACCTACGTGGTGGACCGCTTCCGTGAATGGACGCACAGCGGGCACATCACGCTCACCCGCGGCGAGCGTTCGCGGCTGGCGGATTACGCTTCCAACAACCTGTAGGTGGCGCAGGGGTTGGTGGAGCGAGTGCGGTGTCTGACTAGCCGTCCTCGGTGTAGCGCACGCAGGCGCGGTCGGTCTCCCACAGGGTAAGGGCGCTGACGCGCAGCCCCGGGCGGTTCAGGCGTTCCGCCAGCTCGCGGAAGAACCAGCGGGCGATGTTCTCCGCGGTGGGATTGACGGTGTCGAACGGCGGCACGTCGTTGAGGTAACGATGATCCAGCTGCCCGGCGATCTCGCGTGCGGCGCTCTTGACCACCTTGAAATCCACCGCCATTCCGGTGTCGTCCAGGGTTTCGGCCTCGACCTCGGCTTCCACCTTCCAGTTGTGGCCGTGCATGTTCGCGCACTGCCCCGGGTAATCGCGCAGGGTGTGCGCGGAGGCGAAGTCGGTCAGGACGCGCAGGGTATAGCGGGCACTCATGTTCGGATTCCGGAAGCGGTCGGCCGGCGGGCCGGGAGATGGCTGTCAGCCTGCAAAGCCTAGCCGGCCGCCCGGTGCGGCGCAATTCTCCTGCCCGGCCGCGTGGCGAATCGCTGCCAGCACGCCGGCGGTATCGAGACCGCATTCGGCGAGGATGGTCTCGCGCGGCCCGTGTTCGGTGAAGCGGTCGGGGATGCCGAGGGTCTGGCAGGGGATGTCCAGCCCCTCCGCCGACAGCCACTCCAGGACCGCGCTGCCGGCGCCGCCGGCGCGGGCATGATCCTCCAGCGTCACCAGGCGGTCGTGTTCCGCCGCCAGGCGGGCCAGGCAGGCGGTATCCAGCGGCTTGACGAAGCGCATGTTGACGACCGTCGCATCCAGGGCTTCGCCGGCCTCCAGCGCCGTATCCAGCAGGGCGCCGAAGGACAGGATGGCGATGCGTTCCCCCGCACCGTCCGCGCCCGCCTCGCGACGGATCTCGGCCTCGCCCACCGGCAGCGGATCCAGACGGTCGCCCGGCTCCGTGCCCGGGCCGCTGCCGCGCGGATAGCGCACCGCGGCCGGACCGTTCCAGGCAAAGCCGGTCGCCAGCATGCGGCGGCACTCGGCCTCGTCGGCCGGGGCCATCAGCAGCAGGTTGGGTACGCTGCGCAGCAGGGCGATGTCGAAGGTGCCGGCATGGGTGGGGCCGTCGGCGCCGACGATGCCGGCCCGGTCGATGGCGAACAGCACCGGCAGATCCTGCAGGGCGACATCATGGATGACCTGGTCCATGGCCCGCTGCAGGAAGGTCGAGTAGATCGCAACCACCGGGTGCTGGCCCTCGCAGGCCATGCCGGCCGCCAGGGTCACTGCGTGCTGCTCGGCGATGCCCACGTCGAAGTAGCGCTGCGGGTACTGTTCGGAGAAGGCGACCAGGCCCGAGCCCTCGCGCATCGCCGGGGTGATGCCCAGCAGGCGCTTGTCGGCCGCCGCCTGGTCGCACAGCCACTGGCTGAAGACGTCGGTGTAGGTCGGTGCCTTCGGACCGGAGGGGGCGAGACCGTTCTCCGGTTCGAACTTGGACACGCCGTGATAGCGGCAGGGGTCCTCTTCGGCCGGGGCATAGCCCTGGCCCTTGCGGGTGACGACGTGCAGCAGCTGCGGTCCGTGTCCGCCGCGCAGGTTCTTGAGGATGCCGGCCAGACCGCTGACATCGTGACCGTCGACCGGCCCGAAATAGCGAAAGCCCAGTTCCTCGAACAGGGTGCCGGGCACCAGCATGCCCTTCATGTGCTCTTCGGCGCGCTGGGCGAACGCCTTCATCGGCGGCACGAACTCCAGCATGCGCTTGGAGCCCTCGCGCATCGAACTGTACAGGCGCCCCGACAGCAGCCGGGTGAAGTACTGGTTCATCGCGCCCACGTTGGGCGAGATGGACATGTCGTTGTCGTTGAGGATGACCAGCAGGTTGCAGTCCAGCTCGCCGATGTGGTTGAGCGCCTCGAAGGCCATCCCGGCGGTCATCGCGCCGTCGCCGATCACCGCCACGTGGCGCCGGTCGAGGCCTGCGTGGCGGGCGGCCAGGGCCATGCCCGCGGCGGCGCTGATGGAGGTGCTGGAATGCCCGGCGCCGAAGGCGTCGTATTCGCTCTCCGCGCGCTTGGGGAAGCCCGCCAGTCCGCCGTGCTGGCGCAGGGTCGCCATGGCCTCGCGCCGTCCGGTCAGGATCTTGTGCGCATAGGCCTGGTGCCCCACGTCCCAGACGATCCGGTCGTCCGGGGTATCAAAGGCGTAGTGCAGGGCGATCGCCAGTTCCACCGTCCCGAGGTTGGCGGCCAGATGTCCGCCGGTGCGCGAGACACTGTCGATCAGAAAGGTGCGCAGCTCCCGGGCAATCTCCGGCAGTTCGGCGCCCGGTCGGGCGCGCAGATCGGATGGCCACTCGATGGCATCGAGGAGGGGGGTGGCTTGCATCGCGGAGGGCACCGGCTCAGTGGATGCGGTCGACAATGTAGCGCGCGAGATGGCGAAGCAAATCGGCCTCCGCATCCAGGGGTTGCAGCGCCTCGAGTGCCTGGTCGACCAGCGCCACCGCGCGTTCGCGCGAGGCTTCCAGGCCCATCAGCGCGGGGAAGGTCGACTTGTCCAGGCGCGCATCCGCTCCGCAGGCCTTGCCCAGGGTCTCCGGGTCGCCCTCGACGTCCAGGATGTCGTCGCGGATCTGGAAGGCCAGGCCGATACATTCGGCGTAGTCGGTCAGGCGCGTCAGCAGGGCGTCGTCGGCGCCGCCGGCCAGCCCGCCCAGGCGAACCGAGGCGCGGATCAGGGCGCCGGTTTTCAGCCGGTGCATGCCTTCCAGACCCGGCAGATCCAGGCGCCCGCCGCAGGCTCCCAGATCGATGGCCTGGCCCCCGGCCATGCCCTGCAGGCCGGCGGCGCGGGCGAGTTCCTGCAGCATGACCGGGGCGCGCCCGGCCGGCAGTGCCGCCGTCCCGCTCGACAGCGTGACAAAGGCCTGCGCCTGCAGGGCGTCGCCGGCGAGGATCGCGGTGGCTTCGTCATAGGCCCGATGACAGGTCGGGCGCCCGCGCCGCAGATCGTCGTCATCCATCGCCGGAAGGTCGTCGTGGATGAGCGAGTAGACGTGGATCATCTCCACCGCCGCGGCTGCGGCATCCAGCGCGTCCTGCGGGGCCCCCAGGGCCTCGCCGGTGGCATACACCAGCAGCGGGCGCAGGCGCTTGCCGCCGGAGAGCGTGGCATAGCGCATCGCCTCGATCAGACGGGCGTCGGGCGCGCCGGCCGGATCGAGGGCTCGGTCCAGGACCCCCTCGATGCGTTCCTGATACGCGGGGATGGCCTGTTCGGGCGAGGTGGTGGCTGTCACGTCGGGCGTCCGCGGGTCCGGATCAGAAGGGCACCGGGGCATCGTCATCCGTCGCGGGCGGGGTCCCGCTGGCGGCTTCCGGATTGCCGGAGGTTGAGGTTTCGGTGGTCAGGGCTTCCATGCGCCGCTGGGCCTCGTCGAGGGCCCGCTGGCAGCGATCGACCAGCTGCATGCCCTGCTGGAACTCTTCCAGCGACTGTTCCAGACCCAGCTCGCCCGACTCCATGCGGGCCACCAGGGTCTCCAGGGCCTCCAGGCTGGCTTCGAAGTCGGCCGGGGTTCCGGGTGCGGGATCGGGAGTCTCGTCGGACATGGCGATTGTCGGCTGCAAAAACGGCCAAAGTACCGGATCCGCGCGTGCGTGAAAAGCACGGAGGAGTTGCGCGACGGCCTGCTGGATCTATAACCGGATCCGCGCGTGCGTGAAAAGCACGGGGGCAGGTTGACAGGCCCGGGGGCAGGGCATACATTTGCGCTACGGTTTAGACAGAGTCTAAATAACCGTCTGCACTGGATGCGACACTCGTTCGCTGTGTCTGTGTAGAACCCATACGAAGAAGGAGAGACATCATGGATCTGAAAGGCAGCAAGACCGAAGAAGCCCTGAAGGAAGCGTTTGCCGGCGAATCGATGGCGAACCGTCGCTATCTGTACTTCGCTTCCAAGGCGGACGTGGAAGGCTACAACGACGTCGCCACCGTGTTCCGTTCCACCGCCGAAGGTGAAACCGGCCACGCCCACGGCCACCTCGAGTATCTCGAGAGCTGCGGCGATCCGGCCACCGGCCTGGAGTTCGGTTCCACCGACGCGAACCTGAAGACGGCGGTCGCCGGCGAGACCCACGAGTACACCGACATGTACCCGGGCATGGCCAAGACCGCGCGTGACGAGGGCTTCGACGAAGTCGCCGACTGGTTCGAAACCCTGGCCAAGGCGGAGCGGTCCCACGCCAACCGCTTCCAGAAGGCGCTGGACCAGCTGGACGACTGATCGTCGCGGCTCGTGTCCCGCAGCGGGGCCGGTTCAGCCGGCCCCGTCTTGTCTGCAAGAACAGAACAATCAGAACATCCGGAGGGATGAATGTCTGCGCCGACCCATCAACGTGAAGGCAGTCTCGAAGCCCCGACCCGCCATCCACTGGACTGGAAGAACCCCGAGTTCTACAACGAGGAATCGTTGTTCAGCGAGCTCGAGCGCGTCTTCGACATCTGCCACGGCTGCCGGCGCTGCGTCAGTCTGTGTCATTCATTCCCCACGCTGTTCGATCTGGTCGACGAATCCGAGACCATGGAAGTCGACGGGGTCGACAAGAAAGATTTCTGGCAGGTGGTGGATCACTGCTACCTGTGCGACCTGTGCTACCTGACCAAGTGCCCCTACGTCCCGCCGCACGAGTGGAACGTGGATTTCCCGCACCTGATGCTGCGGGCCAAGGCATTCCGGTTCCAGAACGAAGGCGCGAAGACCTCGCACAAACTGCTTTCCAGTACCGACACGGTGGGCAAGCTGGCGGGCATTCCGGTGGTGGCCGGCGCGGTCAACGCGGCCAACAAGAACGCAACGGTGCGCAAGCTGCTGGACAAGACCGTCGGTGTGCACCCGGACGCCCCGGTGCCCGAGTATCACTCGAACAAGGGCCGTTCGCGCGTGGCGAAGGTGGCCGGCGGGGTGAGCAACCCGGAGCCGGCCGGCACCACTCAGGGCCGGGTCGCGCTGTATGCCACCTGCTACGGCAACTACAACGAGCCGCACCTGGTCGAGGACCTGGTCAAGGTCTTCGAGCACAACGGCATCGAGGTCACGCTGGTCGAGAAGGAGCAGTGCTGTGGCATGCCCAAGCTCGAGCTGGGCGATCTGGAGTCCGTGGAGGCCTCCAAGGACGCGAACATCCCGGCGATGAAGAAGATGATCGACCAGGGCTACGACATCGTCGCCCCGGTGCCGTCCTGCGTGCTGATGTACAAGCAGGAACTGCCGCTGATGTTCCCCGACGAGCAGGACGTGGCCACGGTGCGCGACCGTATCTTCGACCCGTTCGAGTACCTGATGGAGCGCCACAAGGACGGCAAGCTGAACACCGACTTCCCCGAAAAGCTGGGCAAGATCGCCTATCACGCGGCCTGCCACCTGCGCGTGCAGAACATGGGCCTGAAGACCCGCGATCTGCTCAAGCTTGTGCCGGACACCGAGATCGAGACCGTCGAGCGCTGTTCCGGGCATGATGGTACCTATGGCGTGAAGAGCGAATTCTACGAGACGGCCAGCAAGATCTGCCGTCCGGTCGTGAACCGCGTGACCAAGGCCGAGGCCGACCACTTCTCCAGTGACTGCCCGATGGCCGGCCACATGATCGAGAACGGCATGAAGGACGACGACAAGCAGCCCGAGCATCCGCTGACGCTGCTGCGTCAGGCCTACGGGCTGTAACACCAATCAGGAGGGAAGCGAATGGCCAGTGACAGCTATCACGAACCGGTCGAGGAACTCAGCGACGAATCGCGCGAGATGCATCGCGCCATCGTTTCGCTGATGGAAGAGCTCGAGGCGGTGGACTGGTACCAGCAGCGCATGGACGCCTGCAAGGATCCCGAGCTGAAGGCGATCCTCGCGCACAATCGCGACGAGGAGATCGAGCACGCGGCGATGGTCCTGGAGTGGATCCGGCGCCGGAATCCGGTGTTCGATCACGAACTCAAGGACAACCTGTGGTCCGACAAGGACTACACCGACAAGAGCCAGCATCACGATCATTGATGCCCGCGTGCGGCTCCCGGCGCGCCTGGAGGTGAGAACATGGCAATGGAGGAAAATGTGGACAAGCTGAGTCGTGACGACCTGTATTCCCTGGAACAGTATTCCGAGGTACGGCCGAAATTCCGTCGTGACGTGATGGAGCACAAGCGTCACCGCGTGCTGCAGATCGGCCCGGCGGTGACCCTGCACTTCGAGGATCGGATGACCATGCAGTACCAGGTCCAGGAGATGCTGCGGGTCGAGAAGATCTTCGACCGCGAGGGCATTGAGGACGAACTGGGTGCCTACAACCCGCTGATCCCGGACGGCTCCAACTGGAAGGCGACCATGATGGTCGAATTCCCCGACGCGGACGAGCGCAAGGTGCAGCTGTCGAAGCTGATCGGCATCGAGCGTGCGACCTGGGTGCAGGTGGAAGGCCACGATAAGGTCTACCCGATCGCCAACGAAGACCTCGACCGCGAGACCGAGGACAAGACCTCCTCGGTGCACTTCCTGCGCTTCGAGCTGACGCCGGCGATGGTATCGGCGGTCAAGTCCGGCGCGGCCATCGCCGCCGGCGTGGAGCACGAGAACTACAACCACCGCGTGGACGCCGTGCCCGAAGGCATGCGCGAATCGCTGGCGGCCGATCTCGATGCCGTGAACTGACGCGCGGATTCCCGCACGCAGCAGTGAAAAAGGCGCCTTCGGGCGCCTTTTTTGTGTGCAGGCCACGTGGATCCGCGGTCCGGCAGGTTCCGGCTCGCCCCGGGGTTTCAGGGATTTACCCGGGCCTCCCGCCGTTGCGCTGACCGGTCGGGCGCTGTCGTCCTTCTGGCTTCACGATGTTATACAGAATCCGTATAGCATCGACCGTCTGACGGGCTGCCGACCTTGCATCGACAATATCTGCCCCTCCATGGTGAGGTGACCGGCAATGTCCTCCGCCACGAGTCCCGCCAGACGGGGCCCGGCGAACGGAGTGATCAACCGTTCCGTCCGCACCGATTACCGGTGAGTCCACCTTACCTTAACCCCCTGAAAACACGCGCCTGTCGGTGTCCCTCCCGCAATCAGCGCCCCCTTCCGGCGGGGTTCCTGTCGCCATGAGCTCACCTCCCGGTTTAGCTGTCGGGTCCCGGCTGTTTGTATACATGTTTACGAAATAAATCGGGGCGTTCCTGTTGCCAGGCCTTGAGTGTCTCAACCGGCGTTCGATGCCCCAGCGCTTTCTGCCCGATCTGATGGTTGTAAAGGCGCTGGTAGTCCTGGAGGGTGTCCTTCAGATGTTCTCCCGAGCCGAAGCGCCGGGTCCGCAGCAAGTCGGCGATGCGGCCGTTGAAGCGCTCCACCATTCCGTTGGTCTGCGGCCGTTTCGGCCGGATCAGACGATGCTCGATCCCGTGGTCGGCGCACAGCCGGTCGAACGGGTGGCGTCCGGTGGGCTTGCGCTCCCCGGTGGCCGCAAAG
>NZ_ATUL01000024.1:0-47937 GCF_000420185.1 Thioalkalivibrio sp. ALR17-21
CGGGCTCAGGCTCAGGCTCAGGCTCCGGTTCGGGTTCGGGCTCAGGCTCAGGCTCAGGCTCAGGCTCCGGTTCGGGTTCGGGCTCCGGTTCGGGTTCGGGCTCAGGCTCAGGCTCAGGCTCAGGCTCAGGCTCAGGCTCAGGCTCAGGCTCAGGCTTGGGCTCCGGTTCGGGCTCCGGTTCGGGCTCCGGTTCGGGCTCCGGTTCGGGCTCCGGTTCGGGCTCCGGTTCGGGCTCGGGCTCGGGCTCGGCGCCCGCAGCCACACCCGCTGCAGCTGCGGCGCCGCCGGCGGCTCCGGCGGCCGCGGCGCCGGAGCCTTCTTCAGCCGGAATTTGCGGTTCGGCTTCGTCCCCGCGGGGCGACCGGCCCTTGCCGGACTTCGCCTTCGCGCCTCGCTTTTTGCTCCCGCCCCCGGTCTGACGGCGCCCCAGCATGATGCCGGCCACCAGGAACAGGCCCAGGCCCAGCGCCATGGACCCCAGCGCCACCAGCACCGGCGGACGGGTCAGCTGTTCGGTCAACGGCACCTCGTCCGGGCCCGGCCGGCTTTCCACCTCGACCAGCCGTTCCTCGACTTCGACCAGGCGGTCGCGCAGCTGATCACGCTCGGTGCGCAGGGTGTCCAGGTCCTGTTCCATCTGCTGGCGCAGTTCTTCGGCCGCGGCGTCGGTCCCCGCGTCCAGACGCTCCGACTCCAGCAGGAACCGCAGCTCTTCCACGGCCTCGCGCAGTTCCTCGATCTCGGCATCGCGCGATGCCAGACGTTCTTCGATCGCGGCACGCGACATGCCTTCGCGGCCCTCGTCCACCGCTTCGAAGCGGTCCTCCACACGCACGGCGCCCGGGTCCCAGTTCTCGATGTGACGCAGGACCTCGGCGCGGGCACTGTCTCGGTCACGCCGGGCGAACGCCGACTCCGGCGGCCGCTCCAGTACCGTCCCGGCCCGGAGCGTATTCACGTTCTGTTCGGCGAAGGCCTCGGGATTGGCCTCGAGGAAGGCGAGCATGGCTTCGTTGACCGACACGCCCGGGGGCAGATCAAAGGTCTGCACGATGCTGTACAGGGTTTCGCCGCGCTGCACCTCGTGGGTCGGTCGGTCGGGCGATTCGGCCAGCACGGGCGTCACGCCTCCGGCGACCAGACCGAGCCCCAGGCTCAGGCCGCGCGCGGTGCCCGCCAGTCGGGAACCATTGCGATTGTGTTTCGCCCGTCGATCCAAACCTGAACCCTCTATCGAAATCCGGTGGCCACGAACCGTGGCCTCGAGGAGGGTAACGGCCCGTGCAAGCCGTGCTGAAGGAAACCCCGACCGGCAGGGTGCAAGCCGGCACCGTTTGACTCACAATCCCGGCTTGCCAACACAACCACAGTGGAGGAGAAGATGAAGAAACGTTTTGCCCCCGGACTGGCCCTGGCCGGCCTGTTCACCCTGGGCCTCGCCGGGCCCGCTTCGGCGCTGGAAGTCGGCATCACCCCGGACCTGCAATCGCTGGAGGTCCCGCACGGTGACGAGACCGTCACCATCCAGCGCATCCAGGACACCGAGAACCGGCTGGACAACGAGTTCGCGAAGACCTCACGCCCCTGCCCGCCGTTCTGCGTCCAGCCCATGGATCTGGGCCGCGGCGTGGAAACCCTCGGCGAGGCGGAGTTCCTCGAGTATGTCGGCCAGCTCGGCGAGCGCGACGACCTGCTGATCATCGATTCGCGCGGTCCCGACGACTACGCCGCCGGCACCATCCCCGGGGCCATCAACATCCCCTGGCAGAAACTGGACATCGACGGCGACGCCGAGCCCGCGGACGTACGCGACATCATGCTCGACAAGTTCAGCGTGATGGATCACTGGGACCTGCTGGACTTCTCCAACGCCAAGACCCTGGTGCTGTTCTGCAACGGCCCGTGGTGCGGCCAGTCGCCCACCAACATCCGCACGCTGACCAACCTCGGGTACCCGGGCCACAAGATCAAGTGGTACCGCGGCGGCATGCAGATGTGGAACACCCTCGGCCTGACTACCGTCGAAGGCCGGTAGGAGGCCGGCCCTCCGGCCGATTCCCCGTCCGGCCCATCTCCCGCGCCAGATCGGCCAGGGGGCTGGCCTCCTACGGGGCGGGGGAACGGCAGGAGGCCGGCCCTCCGGCCGATTTGCCCCGGTGGATCGTCGGTCCCGATCGGCCAGGGGGCTGGCCTCCTACGGGGCGGGGGAACGGTGGGAGGCCGGCCCTCAGGCCGTACACCCCCGATTGCGCCCGCCACGCTTGGCGCGATAAAGCGCCTGATCGGCGCGCTCCTCGAGCCGCCGCAGGCTCTCTCCCCGCTCCGCACCGGCCACCCCGAGACTGATCGTTACCCCGCCCACAATATCGAACGGCTTGTCCTCGACCACCCGACGGATGCGTTCGGCCAGGGTCCAGGCACCCTCGGCGTCGGTATGCGTCGCCAGCACCAGGAACTCTTCCCCGCCCCAGCGCGCGAAGTGATCGGTGGAACGCAGCACCGTGCGCACCCGGTCGGCCAGCTCGCGCAGCACGCTGTCCCCGGCCAGATGCCCCCAGGTGTCGTTGACCGATTTGAAATGGTCGACATCGAACATGATCAGGGAGAACGCCGTTTCGTAGCGCTCCCGCTCGGCATGAGCCTGCTCCAGCAGCGCGTGCAGCTTGGCCCGGTTGTAGATCTCGGTCAGGCGATCGTGGGTGGCGAAGCGCTCCAGCTCCGCCTCCAGGCGTTTCTGTTCGGTGATCTCATGGAACACCGCCACGTAGTGCTCCAGCTCGCCCGCGTCGTTGTACACCGCGGTGATCGACTCCCACTGCGGATACACCTCGCCGTTGCGCCGCCGGTTCCATACCTCGCCCTGCCAGCGGCCCTCGGCCTGCAGGCGGGTCCACATCTCGCGGTAGAACTCCGCGTCGTGCCGCCCGGACGACAGGATCGCCGGCGTGGCCCCGATGACTTCTTCGGGGGTATAACCGGTGGTCTCGGTGAAGGCCGGGTTGACCCGCTCGATGCGCCCGTCCGGGTCGCAGATCAGCAGCGCATGGGTGGTGTGGAAGGCGGTGGCCAGCAGCCGCTGCTCGGCCTCCAGCGCGCGGCGCTCGGCGCGGTCGCTGATGTCGGCCAGGACCATGCTGACCATGTGCGGTGTATCCCCCGCCTCGCGGAAGACCGAGGCCGCGACCTCCACCCATTGTTCGCGATCTTTCCGGGTCGGGTGTTCCAGCCGCAGCTCCAGGCGCAGCTCCTCGTCATTGCCGGCCTGCAGTTCATCCAGCGCGCGGTACAGCGCCGGCTGCCCGGGAAGATAGTCGGCCAGCGGGCAGCCGATCAGGGCCAGCGGATCCCGTCCCAGCAGGCGGCCGACCATGGGGTTGGCATCCTGGATGACACCCGTCGAGTCGAGAATCAGCAGCCCCACCGGCGCGCGCTTGCGCACCTCCTCGAAGCGGCGTTCCTGACGCCGCGCCAGGCGCAGTTCGTCGCGGGCCTGGCGCAGAGCCTCGCCCAGCTCTTCCAGCAACCGCGACTGGGTGGACGCCAGCAGCTCGGCGAACCCCACCAGCCCCAGCACCTCGCCGGATTCCGGATCGGTGATCCCCAGGCGGCGGATGCCGTGCTCCAGCATCATCTGGCGCGCGCGGAACAGGCTTTCCTCGGTATCCACCGTAAGCAGCGGCCGACTGGCGACCTCCGCCACCGACGGATCCTCCGCCGCGCACATCAGCTGGCGGACCACGTCGCGCTCGGTCAGGATGCCCGGCGGCCCGTCGTCGGCCCAGGACACCACCGCCGCCGCCACCCCGGCCCGCGACATCGCGCGCGTCGCATCGGACAACGGCTGTGCTGCCTCCAGTCGCAGCGGGCGGCCCCCCAGCGCCGTGCCCACCTCGCGCAGGCGCAGGTAGGCCTCGGCCCCGTGGCTGAGCGCCAGATCGGTCTGCGAGATGATGCCGAAGGGCCGGCCGTCGTCGTCGATCACCAGCAGGTGGCGGATGCCCGCTTCGGTCATGATGCCGTGGGCCTCGGTCGCCGACACCGAGCCGAAAACGCTGCGCACCGGCGAGGTCATCACCGAGGCCATGGGGCGGTCGCGTTCTTCCACCCGCGCTGGATCCAGGCGCAGGGCGTCGCGCTCGGTCCAGATGCCCTGCGGGCGGTCGTCCTCGCCCACGACCACGACCGAGCTGCAGCGGGCCCGATGCATGCGCCGCGCCGCCTCCGCGACACTCTCATCCGGGGCACAGCGCACCAGATCGCGCTGTGCGATCTCGCCCACCGGCACGGACGAGGACCCGGCGAAGGTCGCGGGGAGTACGGGCTGTCGTTCTGTATCGTTCACGGCATTCGACCCCCGGCTGGCGTTCGGCGTGGCATGGCGGCACGCGGATCCCAGTATAGACACGGAAAACGCCCGCACGTTATGAGGTGACCACTACCATGAAAAGAACCGGGCCCCCGGTTTGCAGGAGACATCCATGAAGCGTCGTCTGCGGCGAACCCTTCTGATCCTCATCGCCCTGCCCCTGTTCGCTCTGGGGGTCTGGGCGCTCTGGGGCGAATTTCAGCCCGAGCAGGAGCGGGAACTGCGCGTGAAGGTCCACGACCGCCTGGAGCAGTGGTTCCCCGAGGCCATGGAACTGCCCGACGAACTGCTCGGCTTCATCCCGCGCTCGCAGCGCTATCCGGACTCCGCGGCTCCGGATGCCATCCTGCTGCACGGTCTCGACGAGCCCGGCAACATCTGGGACGAGCTGGCCACCGCCATGGACACCGCCGGCTTCAATCCCGTCGAATTCCGTTACCCCAACGACCAGGCCATTGACCGCAGCACCGACCTGCTGGCGGAGCGCTGGGAAGACCTGGACGCCGATCATCCGGTCATCCTGATCGGCCATTCCATGGGTGGACTGGTGATCCGCGATTTCATCACCCGCTGGCGGCACCCGGCCGACGGCGAGCCGCGCATCGGGGGCCCGCCGGTGGACGGCGTGATCCTGATCGCCACGCCCAACCACGGCTCGGAATGGGCCCGGCTGCGCATGTGGCTGGAGCTGCGCGAATGGTTCGCCGATATCCGCGAGGAACGCTTCTCGCTGTTCGCCGGCCTGCGCGACGGCACCGGCGCGGCCAAGATCGACCTGCGCCCGGACAGCCGGTTCCTGGCCGAGCTCAACGCCCGCCCGTGGCCCGACGACATTCCGGTACGCATCATCGGCGGCGTGCTGGCCGAACCCACGCCCGAAATGGAACGCAGCCTGCAGCAGATGGGGGAACAGCTGGACGCCCCCGAGCTGCCCCGCCGCATCGCCGACTGGCTGGACCAGACCGGCGAAGGCCTGGGCGACGGCGTGGTCCCGGTCGACTCCCTGGCCCTGGAGGGGCACCCGGAACCACTGGTCGTGGAAGGCTCGCACCGCGGCCTGCTGGTACCCACACCACTGACGGACACCCCGCCGGCGATCGAGCCCGTGCTGGAGATCCTGGAGCAGTGGCGCCGGGGGCTACACCGTCCTTGACGCCACCTGCTGCCCCCGAAGCGGAGGCCTCAGAGGCTGAAGTCGCCGCCGAGCGGCTCGTCGCCTTCGACCACGGGCAGGGACTTGGCACGTCCCCAGTGGGCCCAGCCACCGTCATACAGGCGCACGTCCTCGAACCCCAGGGCCTTGAGCTGCATGTAGGCCATGGTCTGGCGGAAACCGTCGTGGCAGTACGCGTAGACCGTCTTGTCGCGCGGCAGATCGGCGTACAGCTCCTCCAGCTCGTCCATGGTGTCCCACAGGTGCGTCTGGCCGTTGGCGCCGTCCAGCGAGACGATGTTGATCGCACCCGGGATGTGCCCGCCACGCGGGGCTCCGGTCACCGTCTCGCCGGTGTAGTGATCTTCCGGGCGGGAATCCAGCAGCACCACGTCATCGTCGCGGCGTGCGACCACGTCGTCGTAGATGTCGGTCCACTCGACCACCAGGTCGTCCCTGGCTTCTTCCAGGGTCACGTTGCCGGGCTCGATCTCGGGCGCATCGGTAGAGAGCGTGTTGAACGCGGTCCATTCGTTGGTACCGCCGTCCAGCAGTTTCACCCGGTCCATATCGTAACCGTAGAGGTCCAGCAGGAAGTACACACGGGTTGCGAGCGCGGTCACCGAATCGTCGTACAGCACGATGGTGGAGTCGTCATTGACGCCCCAGCTGCGCAGGCTTTCCTGGAACTGCTCGCGCGAAGGGAAATGCATGATGGGATTGCGGCTGTTGTCGCCGAGATCCTTGAACCGCTGTACCTGAACCGCCCCGGGGATATGCCCCACGGTGTAGTAGCGATGCGGGTGATAGCGTACTTCGAGGATCACCAGGTCCGGGGCGTCGATGTGCTGTTCCAGCCAGTCGGCATTGACCAGGAAGTCGGCCTTTTCGGCCATTGCGGGACCGGCCGCCAGGGCCAGCAGGAGAGTGAGGGTCAGGATCCGGAAGGGTGATCGCATGGTTTACCTTTTGCGCTGCAAAAAACTGAGTCGAAATGGTTGACGCCCGCGCCGGCCGGCTTATTCCCCTGCGCCCGGCATGCATTCAGCCCGGCAGGTCGGCCTGGTTGTGGCGCAGCAGGGAACGCCAGTAGCGGTTGGCGTCGGACAGGATGTGCGTCGCCGCGCCCACCAGCTCGCGCAGTTCCTCGGTGCGCATCCAGCGGGTCTGCTCGACGGCGTAGTCCTCCTGCACCTGCTTGTGCAGGGCGAAGGCCTCCTCGAGGGTACGGAGCTGGCGCCAGACCTGGCCGGACATCGCCGACATGCGCACGACCTCGTTCTGCGCGAGGATGCCATGGATGGCCGCGCCCCAGGCGGGGAAGAACGCGGTAAAGAACAGACTCCACGGAAAGTGGAAAAAGAAGTGCAGCGTGACCACCAGGAAGGTCGCGAAGAACAGCGTGAACGCAAGCCGGTGCAGGTACTTGTGGTTTATCTCCAGGTTGTGGGCCGAGCGGCGGTAATACTCGCGGTGCTCGTCCAGCACGTCGTGGATGTAATCCAGCGCCGCCTCGTTGTGCTCGCTCATCCGGTAGGGCACGCGGCCACGGCGGTCCTGCGGCATGCCCTCGGCCACCAGCAAGCGCTGCAGCACCCACAGTTCGGCGCTCTCCAGCTCCGAATGCAGTTCCAGAGGGCGGCCCTCGGGGCGGCGGTTCTCCGGCCGCCAGTACGGTGCGGAAAACGTCTTCGGGAGCACCAGTAACGGATACCCCAGACGCAGATAACGCAGCTGCTCGGCGAGGAAGCGAAAACGGATCCAGTGTCCGTGGTGATCGCGGTAGCGGGCCTTCAGCACGCGCCGCACGATGAAATGCAGCAGCACGAACTCCACCGCGATCCAGAAATAAGGCACCTCGCCGGGCGTCGCCGGCCACACCTGCAGGGCCCCGGCCACCGCGGCGAACACCGCCATCGCCGCCGCGTAGTAGATCATCCAGGTGTCGTCCTGGTGGCGCGTGGCAAAAATGCTCGCCTGCTCGTCGGACCAATTGAAGAAGTGTTCGAACGCCGGTTCGCGGATGGGGTGCTCGGCCTCGCGCTCGGGGCTCGGACGCACGGCGTTGTAGCGATTGCCCCGGGACGGCCGCGGGCGCAGGGCCCGCAGTGCTCCGGGGAGGTCGAGCATGGCCAGCGCGGAGGATGCCGCATGCAGACGGTTCACCAGCCAGTGGCGCCGCACTTCGTCGCGGGCATCGGTCTGCAGCAGTTCCACCACGCGCGAGGGCTGGCTGCGCGCCGGGGGCTCCAGCATCGCGTGCAGCCACATCCAGCTGCCGGTCACCCAGTTCCATAACCCCGGCGGACGCCGGCGACGTCGGGCCAGCCCCACCAGGCCCAGCAGCCACAGCCCCCACCAGACCACGTAGTGCCCCACCCCCACCTGGTCATCGATCCGCCGGATCAGGCGATTCTCGGTGGCGGTCTCGTCGAGGGCCGGGGTGAACGGACACAGGATGCGTTCCAGCCACTCGTCGATCCGGCGGGAGTCGAGCTCCACCGGGTCGAACAGCGACAGCAGCGCCGCCGGGGTCACTTCCATCACCTCCAGGCGGGTCAGCGCCGCGTCGGTCACCCGCGCCGCCGTCAGCATCATCAGCTGCGGGGTGTCCTGCTCCGGGTCCAGATACAGCAGCAGGACGCCCTGTCGGCGCATCACCGCGTCACGGATCATCTGCCCCGCGCCGCTGGTGACCTCGTGGGGTTCCTGCCCGTCCCACACGGCCACCAGCATGTCCGAAAACGTCAGCGCCAGGTCATCCCGCAGGCGGTGCACCGACTCGGGCGGGTCCTCCGCACCATGAACGGGCTCGGCCCCCAGCACCACGCCACGGCGGGCATGCGCTCCCGGCTCGCCGGCCGTCTCGGGGCTGGTGGACATCAGATGCAGGTCCACATCCAGGCGCGCGGCCGCGGACCGCGCCAGCTCGTTGGTCCCGGTGGCACGCCCGGTGATCAGCCGCATCACCGGCGATACGTCCGCGTACACCGCATCGGTACTGGCGAAACGTTCCGCGGCCGCGCCGTACAGCCGCCGCAGCACCCGCTCCAGGGTGGCCTGCAGACTGGCCCGGCGGGCTTCGGTATCTCCGTGCGACAGCCAGTTGCGCTCCAGCCGCTGCCCGCGGTGCCCCCCCACCAGTACGGAGAACGCCGGGGTCAGCCGGACCTTGTACGGGTCTTCCCCGCCCCCTGTTTCCGCTGCCAACGCATATCCTCCGGGACGAAAACTGTGAAACCATATCACCGTGGCCGTCAGCCGACTGCCCCGCCCCGCCGGAATCTGCTATACGGCTGGAAGGTCGGGCGGGCCGACCGAACCGTTAAGGAAACAACCATGTTTGAACGAATCATGATCCCGGTGGATCTCGAACACACCGACAAGCTGCAGAACAGCCTCGAAATCGCGGCCAGGATGGCACGGGAGTACGACGCCACGGTGTACTACGTGACGGTTTCGGGGAGCCTGGCCAACCGTGCCGCCCGGACCCCGGAGGAAATGGAAAGGCATCTGGCGGACTTCGCCCGCGAACAGGGCGAGAAATACGGCATTCGCACCGATTCGAAGCTGATGCACAGCAACGACGTGGCGGTGGAGCTGGATGACAAGCTGGCTCAGGCGCAGAAGGAACTGGATGCCAACCTGGTGGTGATGGCCTCGCACATCCCGGGCGTGGCCGACCGATTGCATCTGATCAGTTCGAATGCGGGTGAGCTCGCCCGGCGCCTCCCGGTTTCGGTCTTCGTGCTGCGCTGATGATGTTTATCGCCTTTGTGCTGATGATCGGCTTTCTGATCATCGCCGCCGTTCTGCTGGTATGGCAGGTGAGCATCCTCTTCAGCGTGGTGATCGAAGAAGACGGCAGCGTGCACACCACCCGCGGGGATCCGCCGCGCAATTTCCTGCACGCGGTGCGCGAGGTGGTCAGCCGCCACGGGCTGCAGGGCGGCAGGATCACCGCGGTGCGTGGCCGCGACGGCGTTCGCGTGCGCTGTTCGCACCGGGTGCCGGAAGAGGCCCGTGCGCATCTGCAGGCGGCGGCGGAGCGGGTCAAGGTCGGCCGCCGCCGGCGCGGGCGCAAGAAGCGCCGCTGAAACCGGCCCTCCCCGGTACGGGCAGGGCCGGGTGATGCACCGTCAGAGCAGATCGTCCTGGATGGCGTCGATCGCATCCATGGCGCACTGGTGGTCGACCTCGCCGCTGGGACTGCCCGACACCCCGATGCCCGCGACGATGCGCCCGTCGGAGGTGATCTGAGCGCCGCCGCCGAGGATGGTGACGTTGGGCAGGTGCTGGATGCCGTAGCTGACCTCGCCCGGGAAGGCATCATCGCGCAGCTCCAGCGTATCGGTACGGAAGCTGACCGCCGTCCAGGCCTTGCTCTGTGCAGTGCCGACGGTGTGCGGACCGGCGAACCGATCCCGCTTGAGAGCCTGGGTCGTCCCGAAGCGGTCGACCACCGCTGCGGTTACCTGTGCGTTGCGATCACGACAGGCATCCACCGCGGCCTCGACGGCCTTGGTCGCGATTTCGGGTGTCAGGCTGGGTGTGTTGAACGTGGCCGAATCGGCGTGAAGGGGTGCGGCGGCCAGAGTCATCAGGCCGCCGGCCAACAGTGCTGAACGCATGGATGGGGACATATCAACCTCCAGGGTTGTGTGGACTCCACCCATTCTTGTAGGCCCCGTACGGGGATTTGGCAAGCTCCGTTTCGGGACGCCCGCCACGTTCCGGTCCGGCTCAAGGTTTCCACAACCGGCGCGGCCGACCGCCATCAGGCCACCCGGCCGACCCGCTCGGACACCGCATCATCGGCCATCACCGGCGGGTACTGGCGAGCGAGCTCGCGCGCCGCCAGCACGAAGGTGTTCACCTGCGTGGCGTGCTCGCGCAGCTTGTGCGCCAGATCCGGGTCCTCGCTGACCTCGTCCACCACCACGCCGTCCGGGCGCTCTTCCACGTGCACTTCGATGCGCCCGCGCTGCTCGAAAAGGGTGCGATACAGCGGATCACGATCGCGCAGGTGGGCGCTCTCGCGCAGCCGCCGATGCAGTTCCGGCACGTGCACCCGCAGCAGCGCGGCGAGTTCCGGATCCGTTGCCGTCGTCACCGTCCGGGTACCACCCTCGATGAACTCCAGCTCCCTGCGGATTGCTTCGTGGGACTCCAGCAGGCGCTGAAAGACCACCTGCTCACGCTCGTGCTGCTTGCGGGCTTCGGCGTCCAGGTGACCGCCGCAATCGATCATTCTCAGGTGCATCGTCATGGTCTGTCGGCCTCTTGCTGATGATCCTGCCCGGAAGAAGCAATCTCCCTGCCAACTCGTATTTCCCGCCATGACGCGGCCACATGCCGATGCCGCCGATCAGCTGACCACTCAAACTGCGAATATTGGCAGTCACTAATAAATGAAAATGCCACCTGTGACACCCGAACGCTCGCAAGTCACTGTCAAAAGGGGAAAATTATCTCCAAAAAATTTTCGAATATGGATTGATTCCAATTTGCGGCCGTGTATAATTCCCATTGTCGAGTCGACGGCAGCTCAGCGTCGGTTCGCCATGCAGGGGCCCCCTGGCCCCTTCTCTCCTCCATCTCTTCTGGATTTTGCCGTCGGCTCTCGGTGCCCCCCGCACCGACCCGGCGGCCCTTTTTTAATCCACCCGAATGGATCCCTTTGCAAACCACATGCCAGGCACTGACCGCGGCCACGACCGTGGGTCACCCGGACACTGTTGGTTTGACACCACACATTAGCCATCACTAATATTCCGTCTCCCCCGGGTGCTTCGTCGCCATCCCGACGACGAGTGAAACGGGAAGTCCGGTGCGTGCCCGGCCTCGACCTGCGCACAAGTCCGGCGCTGCCCCCGCAACGGTAGGCGGGTCACGGCAGACCCTCGCGAACCACTGCGAAGAACGCGTCCGTTCAGGGCGTACTTCGCGGGAAGGTGGTCTGCCCCGGAGCCAACGGCTCCAGCCCGCAAGCCCGGAGACCGGCCCGGAGGACAACGGAGAACCGCGGGGAGCGGTATCACCGGGCGAATCGGCATCGCTGCGCATCGGTTCACGACGCGCCGACGATGGCGCACGCCCGCACCCCCGCGGTCGACACCCACGACCACGGCGCACGGGCGGTGCGCAAAGAGAGTTCGCAATGTTCCCGAAGAAGATGTTTCCCGCGGCCCTGCTAGGCGGTGCCGCGGCCGTGCCCTTGTTGCTGGCGGCACCGCCGGCCACCGGCGAAGAAGACCCCGACGATTCCGCACAGGTGCTGCCCGAGATCAGCGTAACGGCGGCGACCCGCACCGAGCGCCTGGTGGAGAACACGCCCGCCTCCACCGAAGTGATCACCGGCAAGAACATCCGTCGCAGCGGGGCGACCATGCTGGACGAGGCCCTGCAGGCCGGATCCAGCCTGTTTACCGGTGCCGACGGCAACCGGTTCTCGATCCGCGGCGGCGGCCGCGCGGACATCATCTACATGCTGGATGGCCGTCGGGTCAGCGGCACGTCCGGCCGGGGGTTCGAGCTCAACCGCATCCCGGTCAGCCACGTGGAGCGCATCGAGATCGTGAAGGGCCCCGGCAGCGTGGTGTACGGCTCGGATGCGGTGGCCGGCGTGATCAACGTGATCACCCGCCAGCCGGATGCGGGCTTCGAAGGCAGCGTGGAGCTGCAGGGCGGCATGCCCGCCAGCGCCGATGGCGGGGAGCGCATCAACGGTTCGCTGTTTCTGGGCGGCGGCACCCGCGACACCCGGTTCCGGCTGCTGGCGGATGTGCTGGACCGCGAGGCCTATTCCGAAGACGCCACGGCCGACGTGCGCATCCCCGAGCAGGGCGACCGGGTGCGGCCGTCGGAGTCCGGCGCGCTGGAGGATGACCACGCGATCCAGGACCGCTATGCCTTCGACGAGGACCGCCGCGAGAGCGCGCGGGTCTACAACCTGCGCGCCGGCGTCAGCCACTGGTTCACCGACGACTTCAACGTGGAGCTGGAGGCCGGCCTGCTGCGCGAAGAGCGCGAGCGGCGCTTCCTGCACGAGCGCCCGCCGGTGGCCACCGGCTACACGAACAACAATGGCGATCCGGTGCGCGCCCTGCAGTTCCCGGCACAGCGCAGCGAGGACAGCGACCGGCGCGATCTGGCCGTGGCCGCCGAATGGTTCGTGAGCGACACCCTGGAGCTGAATTACCAGGTCTACGAAAGCAAGTTCGAGATGGACCGCTCCAACACCTTCCTCGAGGCCGCGGACTTCGGCTTTGATGCCACCGGGGACAGCGAATTTGGCCCGCGCGAGGTCACCTTCACCGACCGCGTCCACGACTTCGCCGCCACCTGGCGGCCCGACGCCCGCCACACGGTACTGACCGGCTTCGAACACAAGCATCAGACCTACCGCGACCGCGAACCGGCGCACGAGCCGGAAGACGACCAGTGGGTCGGCGGGGTGTTCCTGCAGCACGAATGGGCGATCAGCGACCGCCTGGATCTGGTCTACGGTGCCCGCCACGACGAGACCTCCACCGAGGTCGACAACACCTCGCTGCAGGCCGGTGCGGTCTATCGCCTGGCCCCCGAGGCCCGGCTGCGCGTGCAGTATGCCGAGGGGTTCAAGCTGCCGGAACTGCGTTCGTTCCACGTGGACACCCTGAACCCGCGCGGACAGCGGGTGCTGGGCGCCCATGTCGTCGATCCGGCTGTCGGCAAGACGCGCCATGAACTCGACCCCGAGACCAGCCGCAATGCCGAGCTCGGCATCGCCGGCGACCTGCGCCTGAGCGACACCACCACGGGGCATTACGACGTGGGCCTGTTCTATACCGAGTTCGATGACCGGATCGCGCAGACTCAGGGCGATGGCGACTACCGCACGTTCCGCAACGTGAGCAACGCCCGCGCCCGCGGCGTGGAGACCCGCCTGGGCGCGGACTTCAACTCGCAGGTGGAGCTGCGCCTGGGGGGCACCTGGATGGATGCGATCGATCGGGACAGCGGCGAGACCCTGACCGACACGCCGGAACTCACCATGGTGGCGAGCGCGCTATGGACGCCCACGGAAGAACTGCGCCTGCAGCTGCGCAGCCGCTACGTGGATGAGGTACGCGTGGCCGGGGACGAATGGGATCGCTCGTTCACCCTGACCAGTCTGAACGTGGAGTACGCGCCGGCGGCCTGGGAAGACGTGACCCTGCGCGGCGGGATCGACAACCTGTTCGATGCCGACAATGAAAGTTCGCTGGCAGCGGATCCCGGCCGCTTCCTCCACGCCGGGGTCCGGTACGACTTCTAGGACGTCCGGTCCGGGGACCGGGAGGGCTGCCTTGAAGGGCAGTCCTTCCCCCGGTTTTCATGTCATTTCTGTCACCACATTGCTCATACGGAGGACTACCCCGGGTGCGGACTGGAACCGGACTCCGCGCAGTATTCCTGCCAGGCTGCCGATCCGCCGCGCAGCACGCGGGCGTCGATGTCCATCGCGCGCAGGCTCTCGGCCACCAGATGAGAGCGCCCGCGCCCGCCACAGAACACCACCACGGGCTGCGCCGGATCTTCCAGATGGGACTCGATGCTGGCCTCCAGCTTGGGCCGGGGGATGTTCACGGCCCCCTCAATGGACGCTCCCTGCGCCTCTTCCGGCTGGCGCACGTCCACCAGCAGCAGCGGTTCGCCGGCCTCCCGCCAGCGCGCCAGCTCCGCCGGCTCCACGTGCGGCAGGGTCTGTTCCAGGCGGGTGATGCGTTCTTCGAAACGGCTCATGACGATTCCTCGGATATGGGTGGTTCGAGCTTGCGGGGAGATCGGCGGTGCCTGCAATCTGCAACGATACGCGTGCGCGAAACCTCCGGGATGCACCCATGGCCGACACCTCCGACGTCCGCAGGCCGGGCTTCGTCGCCCACATGGCGACGGTCTTCATCAATGCCCTCAACGACAACTTCTTCCGCCTGGTCGTCATCTTCATCGCCCTGCGCGAGTTCGTCGCCGAGGGCGAAGGCACGTTCTACTACAGCCTGGTCGGGTTCGTGTTCCTGCTGCCGTTCGTGCTGTTCTCGCCATGGGCCGGCTACATCGCCGACCGCTACAGCAAGAAGGCGGTGATCGTCGCCACCCGCTCGGCCGAGGCCGTGGTGCTGCTGACCGCCGCGCTCATGCTGATCATCGACTACTTCCCCGGACTGCTGGTGACGGTGTTCCTGATGGGCCTGCAGAGCACCTTCTTCAGCCCGGTGAAGTTCGGCATCCTCCCGGAGATCGTGCGCTACGCGCAGCTGTCGCGCGCGAACGGGCACATCCAGCTGTGGACCTTCCTGGCGATCATCCTCGGTACCGCGCTGGCCGGCTTCGTGATGGAGTTCGCCGGCGAGGCGCTGTGGATCCCGGCGGTCGTGATCGTGGCGCTGTCACTCACGGGCCTGGTCACCAGCTTTTTCGTCACCCCCACCCGTGCGCTCAACAACCCGGCACCGTTCCGGCTGAACCCGTTCGCCACCGTCGTGCAGTCGATCGCCGAGATCCGGCCGCAGCGGGTGCTGTTCCTGGTGGTCGTCGGCATCGCGTGGTTCTGGGCCCTGGGCACGCTGTACCAGCTCAACGTCCCGCTGTTCGCCGAGCTGCACCTGGGCCTGGGCGAGCTGGCCACCGGGATCATCCTGACGACCCTGGCCCTGGGCATCGGCACCGGCAGCATCCTCGCCGGCTATCTGTCGCGCGGCGGCATCGCCATGCACCATGCCCCGGCCGGCATGATCGCGGCCGCCCTGATCAGCGCGTTGCTGTATTTCACCGTCGACAGCTACCCGGCCACCCTGGTGCTGATGGCCCTGCTCGGCGTTGCCTCCGGGTTCTTCATCGTGCCGATCACCGCCTACCTGCAGGGCCACAGCCCGGCGGAGCGGCGCGGACGTTTCATCGCCGCCAGCAATTTCCTGTCATTCTCCGCCATGCTGGTCGCGCCGGTATTGTTCTGGGTGCTCACCGGCCCGGCCGGCGCCACCCCCGCGCATGTGTTCGTGATCGGCGGGCTGGCCTCGGCACTGGTCGGCCTGACGGCCCTGCGCCTGTACCGCCGCCACCGCGCGGAGGCGGATGCCTGACCCCCGAAGCCCACGGCCGCGAGGCCGGACCACAGCATCCGGGGCGAACGTCTATCCTTCAGGGAAAGACATCCGCAGGATTGAACCCGGGAGGCCATCATGAGCAACAACATGGTCGATGTAACCATTCACATCGACGAGACCATCAACGCCGAGGCCCGCGAACGTATCCAGGACGAGCTGCGCGAGATGAGCGGCGTGATGGCGGCATCCAGCCACGAGGAGAAACCACACCTGATCGTTGTCGAATACGACCCGGAGCGGATCAACAGCCATCGCCTGCTCGACACGGTCACCGCCAGCGGCGTGCACGCCCAGCTGATCGGCCTGTAGCCGGCGGCGAGCCTTTCAGCCTCAAGAGGCTCACGGACGGTGAAGGAGGCCCCCATGGACCAGGACCAGGTCACGGTATTCGGCGGCACCGGCTTCCTCGGCCGCACGATCGTGTACCAGCTGCTCGATGCCGGACACGCCGTGCGCATCGCGTCTCGCCGCCCGGCGCTACCGGCCGACCTGCAACGGCACGAGCGGGTGGAACACTGCAGCGCCGACATCCGCAACGATGACGACGTGGCCAGGGCCGTGGCGGGTTCGCGTGGTGCGGTGAATACCGTCAGCCTGTACGTGGAGCAGCGCGACCTGCGCTTCACCACCATCCACGTGGAGGGCGCCGCCCGGCTCGCCCGGGTGGCGAGCGAGGCCGGTGTGGAGCACCTGGTGCACATCTCCGGCATCGGCGCCGACGCCGGGTCGCGTTCCGCCTACATCCGTGCGCGGGGCGAAGGCGAGGCCGCGGTGACCACCGAATTCCGCGACGCCCTGATGGTGCGGCCCAGCGTGCTGTTCGGCCCGGGCGATGCGTTCCTGCGCAACCTCGCGACCCTCGCGCGGCTGCCGATGGTGCCGCTGTTCGGCCGCGGCGACACCCGCCTGCAACCGGTGCACGTGGCCGATGTCGCGCAGGCCGTGGCCACCCTGTTCAACGAGCCGCCGGCCGGACACCGGGTGTTCGAGCTCGGCGGCCCGGACATCCTGGAGTACCGCCAGATCGTGAACCGGGTGCTGGAGCACCTGGGGCAGCCCCGGGTGCTCGTGCCGGTGCCGTTTTTCCTCTGGCACCTCGCCGCCGGTCTGGCCTCGTGGCTGCCCCGCGCGCCCCTGACCCGGGACCAGGTCTACCTCATGCAGCAGGACACGATCACCAGCGGCACCTGCGCGACCTTCGCCGACCTCGGCATCACGCCGCGCTCGCTGGAGGCCTCCCTGCCCGAGTGCCTGCCGACGAATTAGGAGCGGTCCGGCGCCCGGGACACGAGGAAGGCATCCGCCTGTTGGTCGTCCCGGTAGGCCTCCATGGCTTCCTCCGCGGCTGCGCGGCTGTCGAAGGAGCCGATCCGGACCCGGAAGTGCTCGCTGTCGTGTTCCGGTACGTCCACGACCTCCAGCTGGCTGTCATAGCCGCGCGTCCCCAGTTCCCTGCTCAGCTGCCTTGCATTCGCCCGTTCGGAGAACACGCCCGCCTGGATCGAGTATCGCTCGCTAACATCGGCTTCATCATGCGCCTCCGCCGATTTCTCGACGTTCATCGGGGTTACCGGCTCGGCGGGCCCGGCATCATGTTCCAGGCGCGCGGCCAGAGCGGCGGGCGAGAACGCGCGAACATCGGCCTCGTCCCTGGTGTCATCCGCCACCGATGGCGTCGGATCCTCGACACTGGTGTGGTTCGGCGCACCGATCGCGGCGCCCGAATAAACGCCGAGGACGAACAGCAGCACCGTTGCAATCGGCGTCCCGAAGACCGCCAGGAACAGTTGCCGACGGGTGATTAGCAGGTTGATCATCTCGTTACCCTCCTCCATGGCGTCAGGACCGCCATTTTGTGATCGCGGGGTCTGGCATGCGCGAACGACAAAAATTCGACGCGTCCGCTCCCCTCAGCCTGTATCATGCAAGGACAATGCCAGGCTGTTGAGCGATCGATTCGAGGGTTACAGGCTCTGGGTGGCGAGGTTCTGCGAAAGCAGGCCTTCCCACAGGGAACCGACCCGGGCGAGATGATGGCGCGCGATCGCCTCGGCGCGGGGCGCCAGGGCCGCCGCCTGTTCCGCGGATTCGGCGCGCAGGCGGATATCGGCGATCTGCGGCTGGTCCACCGGCATGCCGATCTGGCTGACCAGCACCACCTGCGCATCCGACACTTCGTCGATCTCCGCCACGATCGCCTCGGCGATATGGGTGGCCGTCACGTTGTACAGCTTGCCGACATGGGTAACCGGATTCTTGCCGGCGAAGGACTCGATGGTCATCGGGCGCGACGGGGTAATCAGGCCGTTCGCCCGATTGCCGCGACCGGTCTGCCCGTCGTCACCGGCCTCGGCCGAGGTGCCGGTCACGGTCAGGTACAGGCTGTCCGCGTCGGGATCGTCGGCGGTATTCACCGCCACGTCCGGCTCGCGGCCGAGGGCCTCGGTGGCCACGCGCCGCACCTGCCCGGTCGCATCCGAACGCGCGGCCAGATAGGCGTCCCGGTCCGCCAGGTGCGCCCCGATGAAGGCGCAGGCCACCGTCAGGGACACGTCCTCGCCGCTGCGCACCCCCATCACCTTGACGTCCTGTCCACGCGCCGGCGGCGCCTCCGACCACAGGCTCATGTCGGCCGCGAACACTGCTCGCTCCAGCGGGCTCAGGGGCGCGTAGCCCACTCCCAGCGAGGTGTCGTTCGCCAGCTGCGGCACGCCATCCCGCCGCTGACGCTCGAACAGCTCCACCAGGTCCTGCGATCCGGGACGGATCAGCGAGTGCACCCGCACGTGGCGCTCGACATCCAGCGCCGGCATGTGGACGGCCAGCCATGCACGGCAGGCCTCCACCGCCAGCTCGTCCACCGCCACGGTCACGCCGCGATACTCGCGCGTGGCCCGCCCGGCGATGTACAGCTCGATCGGCTCGTCCACCTCGCCCCCGCCGAAGGCCGGGCGGGCGGCACCGCCGCGCAGCAGCACCTTGTCCACGTTGTGGTGCAGCACGAAGCCGAAGCGCTCGCGGTATTCGCGCGACAGCGCCAGGCTTACCTCCTCCGCCAGCGCATCGCACAGCGTGTCCGGATGCCCCAGTCCCTTGCGCTCCACCACCTCGACAGGCTGCAGGCCCGCGGGCCGGCCCTCGAGTTCACTGACCATGATCTTCACGCTTGCCCCCTCCGGCGACGGTCGTGACGGCGATCTTCTCACTGGTGGCCGGCCGTCGCCACATGCAGGCCACAGCCGACCTGCCCCGCGATCCTGCGCGGTTTCAGTCGCTGCGCGGCTGCGGCGGAACGGCTTTCGCCTGCAGACTCGAATGGAGGCTCAGCCCCGTCACGGTCAGCAGGATCAGCGCCATCCCGAAGATCTGGACCGCCGCCAGGGATTCATCCAGGAACACCACACCGAACAGCGACGCGGTCACCGGCTCGACCATGGCCACGATGGAGGCCACCGCCGGCGCCGTGTAGTTCAGACCGACGATGTAGAAGATGAACGACAGACCGGCGCCCAGCACGCCGAGGACCAGGAACAGGGGCCAGCTCGAGGTGCTCAGCACGTCCACCATCTGCCCCGGATCACCCAGCGAGAAAAGGATGAGGACCAGGACCGCGAACGCGATCACCAGGATCGCCTGCGGGCTGCCATGGGGCGCGGCAAACTTGAAACCGAAGATGAACACCGCGTAGGACAGGCCGGAGGCCAGACCGGCACCCGCGGCGATCAGGGTCACGTCCCCGGCGCCGATGTCGTAGATCCCGGTCAGCAGCACCACGCCCAGCAGGACCATGACGATCGCCACCCACTTGAACAGCGTGGGCCGCTCAAGCCCCAGCGCAAACGAAACCAGGTACACGAACACCGGAGCGCAGTACATCAGCGTCGCGGCCACGGCCACGCTGCCTTCCGCGATACTCAGGAAATAGAAGGTGAAGTTGCCGGCCACGCCCAGGCCGGCCACCGCCGACCAGAGCCACATGCGACCGCTGGCCAGTCCGCTGCCCTGCGGACGCAATGCCAGCCAGGCGAGCACGAACAGCAGCCCGATCGCACCGCGATAAAACGACACAACCACGGGATCCCAGCCCTGCCCCGTCAGAATGCCGCCGATTCCGCCGGATAGCCCCCATGAAAACGCCGCCAGCACGACGAGCAGGGTACTCAGCCCGGCCAGTTTTTCGTTGGTAAGGGATTTCAGCGGGTTCGGTGAGGCATGGGGCATTCACTGTCCTTTCATCGCTCGATGATGCGGGAAAACAAGGGACGAAAGTATACCAGCCCCTCGCAAACTGCCCCGGCACATCCATTCGGTTTGGGAGAATACCCGGGAGCTGCCTCTACCCTTGCTCCCCTCACATTCCCTGGCGCCACCTGCGCGGGACGCAGGGGTGTGTGACCTGCGTCGATTGCCGTACCCGAGGGGAGGGTCTACCGTCACAGGTGAGCACCCATCCCCCTGTGTGCTCGGCGCCCCGTCCTCCCCCGGAGGTCGGGGCGTTTTTGGTTTCGAGCGTCCGGACCGTAAAAAGGCCGCAATTCCGGGCCGCACATGGCGAACTCGGACATTCGGCTGATGGAAAGGTCTCGCCGCTCCGCTATCTTCTGAAGTACACGCATGATATTCGGGAAGTTCGCCATGAACACCACCACCGAACACAAGATCATCGCCGCAACCTCGGCGGTGGCCCGGCTTACCACCCTGCACCACTGGCTGGGCGACCCCGCCGATGCACCCGAGCATATCCTGCCGGCGCCCGTGGTCCATGCCTGGGCCAAACGCGGCGAGCCAGGGAGCCAGCACGAAGCCCTGGCGGGGGCGGTCGGACGCGGCTGGATTCGGGTGACCCCGGAGGGCTATTGCCTCACGAGGGATGGTCTCGCAGCGCTGCAAAGCAACGTGCCGCATTTTCGCCGCCTGGCCCGCCGGGACACGCCGAAGACCGCCGCCCTGGGCACCGCACCCACCCGCTTCTGAGCGGCGACGCAACGGCGTGAGCGCAACCTTGAACATGAAGCAATGCGAATCGCGTCAAATTTTCTTCCGCAGGCGGTTTTTCGAAGACGCGCCTTGCCGTAGGTTACTGCGCTTTTTCCAACACGGAGGCAGTGAACACGGTGAGCTATTCGGACGTTCAACAGAGTTACGGGCGTTGTCGCCGCGAAGGGGATTTCGCCGAGCGTTTCTACGAACGGTTCCTTCAGGCCGACCCCCGAGTGGCCGAAGTCTTTGCCAACACGGACTGGACCCGGCAGAAGCGGGCGCTGGGGCAAGCCATCTCCGCTGCTCTGAGTTATGCTGAGGGGGAGACATTCATGCGCTCGACCCTCGAGCGCATGGCCCAGGTGCACAGTCGCCGCGGGTCCGTCCCGATCGAGCCGGCGCTGTACGGTCTGTGGCTGAACTGCATGGTCCGGACCGCCAGCGAGACCGATCCCAAATGGACGGATGAACTCGCCTCGCGCTGGTACGGGGCGCTGAGCCCCGCCATCGATCTGTTCATCGAGCACTACTGAGCGGAGCTGCCCGAACCACCGGAGCCGCCCATGACGAGCCGCCTGATTATCGCCGCCCTGACGATTGCCACGCTGCTCGCCGCACCGGCCCTGCAGGGCGCGGAGAAGCAGTCCGAGCGGCCGAGCATCGGTCTCGCACTCGGCTCCGGTGGCGCCGGGGGGCTGGCCCATATCGCCATCCTGCAGGTCTTCGACGACCTAGGCATCGAACCCGACCACATCAGCGGTACCAGTATCGGGGCGGTGA
Source organism: Thioalkalivibrio sp. ALR17-21 (assembly GCF_000420185.1). Lineage (NCBI taxonomy): Bacteria > Pseudomonadati > Pseudomonadota > Gammaproteobacteria > Chromatiales > Ectothiorhodospiraceae > Thioalkalivibrio > Thioalkalivibrio sp. ALR17-21. The sequence goes on from NZ_ATUL01000024.1 coordinate 21,407, forward strand.
TTGGCGGGCTGTACGCGGCCGGCCTCAGCGCCGAGGAGATCCTGGACGTCTTCGACGACTTCGGTGGCTCGCGCACGGATGCCCTTTCCGGGCTGGTCGAGTCCGATGTGCAACTCACCGAGCTGATCCCACTGCGCCTCGGGCGCAACGCCGTGCTCGACTCAAGCGAATTCCTTGAATTCCTCGCCAAACACACCGATGCCCGGACTTTTGACGATCTGCGCATCCCCCTGTCGGTGGTAGCCACCGACTACTGGAGCGGCGAACCGGTGGTCCTCCACGAGGGCGAACTGTTCACCGCGATCGAGGCGAGCATGGCCGTCCCCGGCCTGTTCGAACCGGTGCCGCAGGGCGACGACCGGCTGCTGATCGACGGCGGCACGTCCAACCCGCTCCCCTGGAATCTGCTGCAGGAAGAGCACGACTTCGTGATCGCCGTCGACGTCTCCGCCAGCCGCAAACAGACCCCCAACGATCCACCGGGCCTGACCGATCTGCTGTTCACCACCTTCAGCATCATGCAGCACTCGCAGATCCGCCACATGCGCGAACACGACCCGCCCGATCTCTTCCTCGAGGCCGGCAGCGCGGGCATCCGCCTGCTCGACTTCAACCGGGTCGAGGAGATCGTGGAAAAGGCGCATCCCAGTGCCGAAAAGCTGCGCGAGGCACTCGAGACCCGGCTCGATCCACCCGCGCAGACCGACCCGTAGGCCTGCCCGACCGCAGCGCGGCCGGGCTCAGATATGCCGTGAGAAATCTCCGTGGCGGCAATGACCGAGCAGGTTGCGAAACGCCGGACCGTCCAGCCGAATCAGCGAGACGTGGTCGCCCCCCTCCACATACACCCTGTCTTGCGCCGCGAGCGATTCATCCAGAAGGACCTCCAGCCCCCATGCGCTACCCAGGGCCGGCACCGCCCCGTATTCGCAGTCCGGGAACACCGACCGCACCTCCTCTTCGGTCGCCAGCCCCACATGCTCCCCGAGCATGTAGTGCAGCTTGCCGAACTGCAGCCGGCGCGTGGCCGGCAGGACCGCCAGCATGTAATGGCCGCCATCCTCCACCAGCACACCCTTGGTCAGTTCATCGCCGGGTACGTGGGCGGCTTCGGCCGTCCGGCTGGCGGAAACCGCACGGGGATGGCCCACAACGTCATAATTCACGTCCCGCTCGTCGAGAAATTCCTGCAATGTAGTGCTGATCGTCATCGTTCTGCCCCTCTCGCCGCGGCCGGGTCACGCAAACGCGGATCCATGCCTTCAACCCGAGGATAGACAGCCAGAAGGCCACGAGCTCGCCGCTTTCCGCCACCGGGGCCCGCTGGGGCCCTTCGACGGGCGGCCACCCGTTGATTGCCCCATACTCCCGAGGCAGCAAGTCCGGAATGACGGGGGAAGAGCATGCTTCGCATCGCGGCTGTGCTGTTGCTGGGCCTGGTGATGTTCGCCGGCTGGATCGCCGCGCAGAGCTGGGAGGCCATGCGCGTACTCCAGGACATCGAGGCCGGCGCGGGGCCGAGCGCGCTGAAGGAGCGAACCCCCAAGCCCGCGCGCGAAACGCTGTCGCTCACGACAGACGAAGGAGACATCGCGGCCGACCTGTACCATCCCGGGCAGGAGGTGGGCGCGCGCATCGTCCTGGTACCGGGCTTTACGCCACAGGGCAAGGACGACCCGCGGCTGGTGCAGCTCGCCCGTACGCTGGCGCGGGCGCGGTTTCTGGTGCTGGTGCCCGACCTGCAGGGCTCACGGGTGCTCAGCGTGCGCAGCGAGGATGCCGCGGCCATCGGTGATGCCGCCGCCCTGCTCGCCCGCCTGGAACCGGAGCGCGCTCCCGACGACCAGAACGTGGGAGTCGCCGCCATCTCCTACGGCGTGGGCCTGGCCGTGCTGGCCACACTCAAGCCGGAGGGGCAGGAAGCCATCGACTTCCTGGTCGGGATCGGCGGCTACTACGACACCGGGAACGTCATCACCTTCGCCACCACCGGGGCCTACCGGGAACCCGGCTCGAACCGGTGGCAGACGCGCACGCCCGACCCGCTGGCAAAATGGCTCTTTCTGTGGGGCAACCTGCATGTGCTCGATGACCGCGCGGACCGCGCGCTACTCGACGAAATCGCCCGCCGGCGCGCCGCCGACCCCGAGGCCCCCATCGACGAGCTGAGCGACCCACTCGGCGCGGAGGGCCGAAGCCTGCTGACGCTGATCCTGAACGATGACCGCGAGCGGGTACCGCAGCTGCTGGATGACCTGCCGGCCAGCGCGCGGGAAGCCATCGAGGCTCACTCCCTCGCCGAACGTGACCTCTCGCATCTTTCCGGCCGCGCCCTCCTCATCCACGGCCGGGACGACACGATGATCCCGCACACCGAGAGCACGCACCTCGCCCGTGCCATCGGCGAAACCGACCTGCACCGGATCGACGGCTTCTCCCACATCGACCCGCACGGCGTCGGACTCATCGGCCAGTGGCAGCTCCTGCGCGCGATGACGGACCTGCTGGCATGGCGCAACGATGGCGCCGTACACTCCGAAAACCGAACCCCGCGAACCGAGGACTTGCCATGAAGGGCTTCACGAAACCATTGCTGATGCTCGCGCTGTTCCTGCCGCTGCTGGCCGCGCCCGCGCACGCGCTGGACGGCGACACGATCGACCGCTGGCTGGCGGCGACCGAGGAACTCAACGAGTGGAGCGCGCAGCAGCCCGACGTGCAGGAACCGGAGATGGACGCGCAGGATGACGAGGTTTCGATGGCGGAGGTCCGTCAGGCCATCGAAGAGGTGGCGCGCATGGAGCAGGAGGTGGAGGAGATCGCCGCGCGTCACGGCTTCGACAGCAGCCACGAGCTGACCGAGATTGGCTCGCAGATCTTCAACGCCCGGCATGCGCTGGAGATGGAACGCCGGCTCCCGGAGATGGAGCGTGAGCTGGACGAGAGCCTGCAGCGCATCGAGGACGATCCGGACATGCCGGCGGAACAGAAGGCGACCATGCGCGACGCCCTGGAGCAGCAGCGCGAGATGCTGCACAACCTCGCGCCCGACGTGCCCGAGCAGGACATGGAGGCGGTGCGCAGCCGCGAGGACGAGCTGGAGGCCCTCTTCAGCAACTGATACCCCCTCGTTTGGAGGGGGCACATCTCCGCGGACGGTGCCATATTGAGCCTGTTGAGCATGCAACAGGACCGTCCCGAGCCAGGAGATGTTCGATGCCCGCGAAGACCCGTTTCCGCAGCCGTTCGCTGGTGCTGGCCCTCGGCCTGCCCGCACTGGCGATCACCGCGTTCACCGCTTCGGCGGATGAGTCGCCGATCCAGCTCGAACCCCTCGCCCTCGATGGCGGGGGCGATCACTACCGCTACGGCGTGCTGACCGACATCCAGGGCGACGAGATCCGCTGGACGGTGACCCAGGGCCCGGAGATCACCCGCATCCATCCCGACGAGGACTACCGTTCCGGCCTCGGCGGGCGCGAGGACCTGTTCACCGGACCGGCCCTGGATGGCGAGTTGTATCGCAAGGAGCAGGAGCTGGGGGTTCTGCTGCCGGTGTTCCAGAGCGAACAGATCGAACCGCCGCACACGTTCCAGGACATGTTCGACAACCAGCGGCGAGTGGAAGAATATCGCGTACATGTGGCCGCAACCGGCGAGACGCGCGAGATCGCCGGGGAGACGGCACAGGGCTACCGCCTGGCCGCGGTCACCGAGATGACCAACCTCGACAGCGACGATGAAGAGGCCCTGTTCTCGGTGAACCACGGAACGGTGTGGGTGTACGAGGACGTGCCCTTCTCGTCGGCGCTGCTGCAGCTGAGCCCCGGCATGTTCCGCATGGCCATCGGGCCCAACGTCCCGGACGGCCTCGAGACCCATTACCTCCACACCCTCGGCGAGGCCCTGGAACCGCTCGGCATGCCGGCCGGCCTGCAGCTTCAGGGCTTCCACACCTCCGCCGACACCCTGGAAACCATGGAGGCCCAGGACTGGGCACTGGAAGAAGACCAGTCACCCGGCCAGGCCTCGGGCATCGCCTACCGGATCGAGGTCACCGAATTCAGCGACGACGCCGACGCACCGGATTACGCCGCCCTGCAGGAGTACCCGCGCGCCGGCGCGGCCGCCTTCGAATACCTCCGCACCCCGCCCGTGCTGGCCGACATGCTGGATGTCTGCCTCCCCCTGCCCTCTGACATGCCGCGCGACGAGCTGGCGGCGATGCTGGACGAGCAGGCGACCTTCGACGGGGCCCTGGAAGGGGCCCACTCGGGTGCACTGCTCGGACAGGCGGCCTGGGGCGGCCAGGAAGATCCGCAGCGAGGCGACGGCTTCGCCCTGGTCGTGGAGGCCTTCCTGCCGGGGCTGGAAACCACCGCCTGCATGATCTTCACCCGGGTGGGTGCGGGCGTTCCCGATGACACCGGTACCCTCGAGATCGCCGACCCGCGCAGCACCGAGGCCGAAGGCCGGCTGGCCGCGCACCTGCTGGTGGGGGATGTCAGCAAACCCGGCGACATCTCCTTCCTGACCGTCGGCCAGGGCCTGAGCGGAGAGGTCCGGCTGGATACCGCCGAACCGGACGACACGTTCCACGGCCACCTGGACGTGGAAGGCATCGCCACCCCGCTGGACGACCTGGGTGCCAGCGACGGGTTCCGGCTCGAGGGCGAGTTCTCGGCGATGCAGTACTGGGACCGCGTACCCGTCGCCCGCTGATTCGCGTGCGTGACGTCCCCGCCCCGGTGCGGGGCCGTCACACCGGGCGGAACACCATCAGGGCCACCACGACGAGCATCGCCGAGAAGGCCGGGACGCCCAGCCAGAACCACAGCCGCATGCGGCGGGCGTAGGCGGGTGGCAGATCGACGCCCTCGCGGATCGCGCGGGCCGAGGTCTCGCGCATCCGCAACTGGAGCCAGACCACCGGCAGCCAGCAGGCCCCGGCCAGCAGGTACAGCGCACCGGTCCACAACAGCCATGCGCTGTCGAGCGGCCAGCCGGCCAGCCACACCATCGCGAACCCGGTCAGCGGCTGCAGGATCACCGCCGGGGTGGTGAACCACCAGTCCGCACGGACCACCAGACGGTCGGTGACCGCAATGGCCGCCGCGCTGCCACTGCGCCACACCATGTACTTGTAGAACGCACTGCCCAGACCGGTCCCGAACAGCAGGATCGCCCCCAGCACGTGCAGCGTCTTCAGTCCGAGGTAGAGCATCGCCGGGGCCCCTCCATTGCGATCAGCATCAGCGTGGCCACGATCAGGGGCAGGTTCTTGCTGAGCGGCCCGAACGGGTCGATCCACAGCTGCGGAAGCAGCAGCCCCGCGCCCAGGGTGTAACCGGCCATCATTACGACCTGGATCCACGCCACCTCGCGCACCCGCCAGCCCGCGAGCAGTGCCAGGCCCAGCAGCACGTCCACCAGCGCCAGACCATACAGAGCGGTAACGGCCGGGGCGGCCGTCAGACCGGCCGACGCCAGCAAGTCCAGACTGGCCTGAGGCGGATGCAGCAACGCCGACACCAGCCCGGTCCAGATCCAGACGAAGGCCAGCGCGAAGCGCAGCAGCGGGCGCAGACCGTACAGCCGCGCATGCCACAACTCCGCCTCGCTGGACGGCCGGGCCGCCAGCGCCCCGGCAAAACCGCGCGGGCGCCACCCGAACCCGCGCTCGAATGGCTCCACCGGGGCCGTGCTGCCCCGCCGCAACAGGTCCACCATCGACCCGTTCACCGGAGCCACGTGCAGCCGGCCCGCCAGCGCCGCCCCCGCGCGCGCAAGCCGCGGCGCCACCGGCAGGGCTCTCCAGCGCCCCGCCCCCAGCCAGGCGCGCCAGCGGGCCAGCACCCGCGCCAGCGTCACCGGCTCGGCCCCCACACAGTCCAGCACCTGGCAGCGCGGCTCGCCGCACTCGACCGCCTGCACCACCGCGCGCACCAGGTCATCGACATGGACGGGCTGAAGCATCTGCCCGCCGTCGCCCACCAGGGGCACCCACGGCAAAGCCGCCAGGGCCCGCAGAAAGCCGGTACTGGCCCCGCCTTCGCCATGCACAATGGACGGCCGCAGGATCAGCCAGTCCAGCGGCCTGGCGGCCAGATCCGCATCCGAGCGCCCCCGGCTGCGCAGCCAGGGGTCGTCGGCGGCCGGGTCCGCCCCCAGTACCGATATCTGGATCACGCGGCCGACCCCGGCCTGCTCGCAGGCCGTGAACAGGGCGGCCGGAGCGCGCTCATGCAAGGCCGCGAACGACTGTGCACCCTGCTCACGGGCAATGCCGGCAGCATTGATCACGACATCCATGCCCGTCACACGTCCGAGCCAGTCCTCCGGCCGATGATCCCGAGTGAAATCGCAGTGGACCGGTGCGGCGCCACGCGCGCATCCGACCACCTCGTGGCCGCGCTCGCGCAGCGCCCGCTCCAGATGGCGCCCCACAAAACCCGTGCTGCCGGTCAGCAGAATGCGCATCCCGTTACCCCCGGCGCGCTCATTCGCCGCCGGCCGCGCCGCGGGCGCGGTCGACCAGCGCGACCTTCCAGATCACCAGGCCGATCACCGACAGGGCCAGGAACACACCTCCCAGGGCGTGGAACAGGGTCCCGCGGATCAGCTCGACGGAGCCCATGCCGCCATGTTCGGCCGCCAGCAGGATCACCTGCAGCAGCGGTGCGATCAGCACCATCAGCCGCGTGAAGTTGACCCAGAAGCGCGCCGCGGCCTCGCTGCCGCACACCTCCCCGAGCAATGGCTCAAGGGCCGGCTGAATCAGATGAATGACGACCAGACTGATGCCCAGTGCAGTGGCCAGCTGGACTCCGAGAATGACAAGCGGCTGGATTTCCATGGCATGACTCCTTTTCCTTGGTTTCGGTTGTTTCTGTCTATACAGAAACTACCGGGCAAATTTTTTTACTTGCCCAGCAGGCTCTGGATCCGCGCCCCCATCTTCATCAGCTTCACCAGGGTCTCGCGGTCCAGTCCCCGCATCTGCTCGTACCAGCCAAGCAGCTGCTCGAGGAACTCGAGGGTATCGTTCATGCGCGCCTTCGCCTCGGGGGTGGTTTGCGCATCGGATTCGCTGTCCAGCACGCACTGGCGCAGGGTCGTAAGGGTCGGGTCCAGCTCGCGTTCCTTGCGCCCTTCGAGGATGGTCATGAAGATGTCCCAGACATCCTTCTGCGACACGAAGTGATCGCGCCGGTCACCCAGTTCGTGCACCACCTTCACCAGCCCCCAGGACTGCAGCTCGCGCAGGCTGGTGCTCACGTTGGAACGGGCCACGCCCAGGGTCTCGGCGATGGTCTCCGCGGTCAGCGGGTGCTCGCTCAGGTACAGCAGCGCATGGATCTGCGCCACCGTGCGGTTCACGCCCCAGCGCGATCCCATCTCGCCCCAGTGCAGGACGAACTTTTCCATGGTCGGGCTCAGCTGCATCAGTCCGTTCTCGAATTTCTGTTAAAACTGAAATTAGCGAACACATCGAAGACCGTCAAGCGAGCCGACCTTCCTCCAGCCCCGCGCGAGCGTGATAGCCTTCACGCTTTTTCAACAGGGGAAAACCACGCCATGCTCCGACTGCCCGCCGCCATCCTTGCCGCCCTGTTCGCCTCCGGCTGCGCCATTTCCCAGCATGTCGAGCCCGTGCCGGAGCGCCAGGCCATCGAAAAGGTCTACGTGGAGCACAACCCGGACGTGCACATGGAGGAGCTGAACGACTCGCTGGTGGGCATGTTCGAGGACATGGGCATCGAGTCCGAGCTGTACCGGGGTACGCGGCCGGCGGACGCCGAACACCACCTGGAGTTCACCGCCAACTGGACCTGGGACCTGGCCATGTACCTCACCTACTTCGACGCCCGGCTGTACGAGCAGGAGCAGCTGATCGGCACCGCCGAATACGATGCCCGTCGCGGCGGCGGGCGCCCCGACAAGTTCGGCCCCACCGAAGAGAAGATCCGGCCCCTCATGCAGGAACTCGTCACCGGCGAGCCGGCCGAGGAGTAACCCATCGCGCGGGACCGCCCGGCCCTGCCCGGACCCCGGTCCCGCCCGGCTTCGGCCCTTCAGCCCTTCAGCGCCGCGATGGCCCGGACCGTGTTCTCCTTCACCGGGCGCGGGCGCTCCGGGCGGAAGCGGCGGATGTAGTCCACCAGCTCCGGCCCCGTCAGCACCGGTACCGACAGCTCGCCCGAACGCCCCAGCGACACCTCCGGGTGCGTGAACAGCACGATCGGCTGGATCCAGCGCTTGGCCTTGCGGCCCTTCAGGTACTCGCTCAGCAGCCACACCTGCTTCTTCACCTGCCGCACCGGGTTGCGCATCTGCTTGGTATAACGACTGCCGCGCCGCCCGGTCTTGCTCACCGTCCACTGCGAGGCCTGCTCGTCGCAGTCGATGGCCCCGCTGTTGTGCTTCACCTCGATCACGAACAGCGCCTCCGGCCCCGCCACCACCAGATCCGCCTCGGTCACGCCCGTGCGCGAACGCTCATCCGGCAGATCCACCTGGTTGAAGACCGTGAACGAGTCGGGCAGCTCCGCCAGGTACTCCAGCGCCGCATCCTCGCCGCGCGCCCCCGCCTCGATGACCGCGCTGCCGCCCACCAGGCCCACCAGCGCGACCACCCCCGCCAGCGTCACCAGCCCCACCAGCGGATGCACGAAGAACGCCCCGAGTGCCACCGGCAACCCCAGGAGCAGCACCAGGTTGCGCCCGCGCCTCTGGATCGCCTGCGACTCTTCGGTCAGACGGTTGGCGGTGATGTAGCGGGTATCAGCCATGGATGCCTAGCATCTACTCCAAAACAGCGTCTACTCAAGGTTCCGGATGGGTCTCCCCGTCATAATGCAGCCTGAATTCGCAGAATAAGCACAACGCCTGATACACCCGGCAACGGCACTGCTTTCGATCCCGACGGAGCTTCAGCAGGGACCCTTCCAGTGAAATCGATGCGTGACATGCCGGACGTGCTCCGAGAAATGATGGCGATTCACCCGTGCCATGCCCCGCGCTATCTCCTGAGGAGTTTCCGTGGGTTACCCTGGCCCGACCCCGTCATGCCATGAAGCAGGCCGAGGCGGCTCCCTGCTGTCCTCGCCGTAGCGTTCGTGGAATGCCCGGCAGGCCTCCACGATGCGGTCCTGGTCCCACGGACTGAACATTTCTAACGGGCACTCGACGCGCCCGGGCCGCCGCAGGAACCCGCGAAAACGAAGGGAAGAACAAAACTCTCCGGGGCGCAGATATAGAAAGACGATCACCGTGCCCGTCTGCTTCACGGTAAGGCTTCCGACTTCCTCGACCTCCGACCATGGCACAAACGTGGTGCCAAAACGGGACATGCGGTCGAATGAGACCCCGCGCGGTTCTAGTTTCAGGGTCCGGCGAGGATTGCGCAGGACACGAACAAGGGGAGGCACCCACACCAGAAGACCGAGCGCCAGCGGACCGAACATGACCCACCCCGCCGGCGCGGCCTTGTGGGCGAGGTCGATCAACGACACGGCCGGAACAACCAGCATGGCCACTAGGCTCGCGGGCACCCAACGGGTCTCCCGGAAAACGACAATCTCGTCCGAGTCTTCCATCTTCAATCATCCTCCGTGACACCATCTCCATCCGCCCGGCCTTTCCAGCCGAGCGAGCAGCCGAAGGCTAATACCTTCCTTTAACCGCGAATCCTGTTAGCGATGCAACCCCGACAGCTTGTTCCCATTCAGGCCGAGGGTACTGACCTGCGGTTTGTAATGCCCCCGGGTTTACACGCTCTACACGGTTAACGTGGGCTGTACCCGTGGTGCCGTATAGCCCGGTGCCAGGTGCGACCGCCAGGCGGCGGTACCCCGCCGTGACCTGCGCCACCAACCACTCGTTGTTCCGGGGTTCAGGCCCCGGGGAGCCCCGGGACCGGCTTCGTCATCAGGACCCAGTCGCCGGAATGCCGACAACCGGACCAGGGCAACAGCGGCCTGCGCGCTAAGTCGGCAAAACCGAGCCGGTCGTAAAGCCACCGGGCACCCCGGTTTTCTTCCGCCACGATCAGACTGAGACTATCCGCACCGCTCCCGGCCGCCGCCTCCTCCGCGCGCTGCATCAGCGCGCTTCCAACGCCGCGGCCGCGCCAGGCCGGATCGGCCGCCACGGCGTTCACGTACCAGTACCCCGGGGCCAGCGCCTCCAGCTCGAGCAGCGGACGCACCACGGCCGGGGCCTCGCTCAAGGGCTCGACGTCATGCGGATCGGGCAGGCGGTACCCGAGCAGCATCCCGACGACCTCATCCCCGATCTCGGCCACATGAGCATTCACGTAACTGAAACCGCCCTCCGTCCCGCTTACGGCGCCCGCACCAAACTCCAGAGGATCCCCATCCCGCCCGGCGGATTCCCGCCACAGATACATCGGAATCCCCTCGCCCGCGATGTCCATGAGCTCCGCCAGTCGCCGCGCATCCCCGATCTCTGCCGCACGTACCTCAGATCCATCTCGCACCCCCACCTGCCCGGGATCCACCACGCCCGCTAACCCGTCGGCCCTATTGCAGGGCCCTGATCCCCCGGCACGCGGGATATTGCGAACAGCCCCAGAACTGCTGGCCGGCGCTGGCACCCTTGCGCGCTTTTCGTTTCACCATCGCACTGCCGCATTTCGGACAACCGGGTGCCGCGGGCGCCGCGTGGCGCTCGCGCAAACCCTCCACGTGCGCCCGGCGGGTGTGGCGCGAACGCTCGAGGCCGCCATGCTCCAGCGTGGTCACCATCTCCTCGACCTCGCCTTCGCTCCACGCCTCTTCCCGGAACGAGCGGATGTAACTCAGGAGCCCCAGGCCACGGACCACGTTGTCCGGCATCGGCGTCTTGAACGTGCTGCCGCCGACGAAAACCACCACCGAGTGAATCTTTTCCGGGTCCACACCCAGCACCTCGGCCACCGCCCGTTCGTGGCGATAGTTCTGGCGCAACGGGTTCTGAAACCGGAAGGACCGCCGGTAGATCTTCTGGGTCCACTGGGCCTGACGCTCACTGCCGAAGATCCAGCCCCGCATGTTCTTCGTCTCGATGACGAAGATCCCGAACCGCGACACCAGCACATGATCGATCTGCGTGGTGCCGTCCGCGGTCGGCAGCGTCAGGTCATGCACCACCCGGCCGGACTTGCCGTCCAGGCCAACCGCCAGAACCAGTCGTATCCACAGCTCGCCGAGCCAGCCCTTCACCTGCGGAAGCCGGGCGATCGCCACCAGCGCCAGCAACAGCCACGCCCACCAGAACTGCGACGCGGCCGCCAGAAACATCTCAACCAGGTTGATCTCCATTACGTCTTCCTTGTCGTTCCCCGGAACAGGCATCCCCTGCCCCAGAGGTTGAACATCAAGCCGACTTTACGTCGTGTCGCCGGAGGGCTCGAGGTCCGGAAGCTCGACGGCAGCAGCGCGCTCCCAATCAACATAATCGCTGGAATCATGGCTTTCCCGGAACGCCCGCTCTTCCTCCGCGTCCTGAAACCCGGGGATCTTCCTGTCTTCGCTCATCGTTCGCTCCCTTCCGGGGTCCACCCGGAACATCACAGGGCCACGCGCGGCAGCCACCGCCCGAACCGCTGCACGCCCTGCACGGTACCGTCGTCGTCTCGATCCCTGAATTCACAGAATAACTGCAACGCCTGAACCCGGAAGGAGCGGGCCAGCCATCGGGACAAGGCAGTGAGTTACAAAGGCCCATGGCCTCCAGCCGCATGGCAGAGGAGGCAGCATTCATGACTTGCCCTCCTTCCTGATCCGCTCCTCCAGCGCCTCCAGCTCCTGCAAGTCCTCGGCATCGGCCTCCAGTGCCTCGTCTCTGCGCCGCCGGGTGTCGAACTGTTCGTACCGCTCATGGGCGATCTGTTCCATGCGGTCCCGGCTGATGCTGCCGGCCCCGTCGAGAACCGGCCGCTCGTTGAATTCCAGCAGCCGATCCACGTTGTTGCGCCAGTAGTCGAGGGTCAGGTCCTGGCGCCCCCTGGCGCGCAGCTCGGCCTGATCCAGGAAGATCACGACCAGGCGGTTGAGGGTGTCGATCTCGTCGCCGGTGAGATAGTTCTTGGCGACGGTGACATCCTGCTTGCGTACCCGTTTGCCCTTCCAGCTGGTCAGCGCCATGTTGGGGGAATCGGGATCGGCACGCTGGACGATGGTCTCGGCGGCGGTGTGGCCGGTGACGGCGTAGAGCAACTTGTTCTGCACCTCGGCGAAGAACAGGTTGGCGTCGCTGTCGTCCGGCCGGTAGTCGCTGGACAGGGCGAACAGGTCGCGCACCTTCTGGTAGAAGCGCTTCTCCGAGGCGCGGATATCGCGGATGCGTTCGAGCAGCTCGTCGAAGTAGTCCGCGCCGCCGGGATCCTTGAGGCGCTGGTCGTCCATGACGAAGCCCTTGACCAGGTACTCCTCCAGATGGGCAGTGGCCCACTGGCGGAACTGGGTGCCACGGGGGGAACGCACCCGGTAGCCGACGGCCAGGATCATCGGCAGGCTGTAGACACTCACCTTGCGCCGCACCTGGCGCGTCCCTTCCTGACGAACTATTAAGTTTTCCTTAATAGTTGCCTCGGCGGACAGCTCGCCGCTCTCCAGGATGTTCCTGACGTGGGTGTTGATGTTGGGCACCGAGGTCTGGAACAGCTCCGCCATCTCCGCCTGGGTCAGCCACACGGTGTCGCCCTCGACGCGAAGCTGGATCTCCGCCTTCCCATCCTCGCTGCGGTAGAGGATCAGCTCTCCCCCGCTCATGCGGTCACCTTCTTCAGCATCTCGTAGTCCTCCAGCACCTGCTCCCTGGTGCGCGCCAGCACACAATCCAGACGGCGCAGCGCCAGCTGGGCCGACCTGCCCTTTCCCCTCATCCGCCACGCCCCGAGCCAGGAACAGCTCCGCACCATCCCGCACCCGAACGCCAACTGGTGGAAGACCTTCTGCGTGCTGGAATCCGAACAGGCCCATGGCGGCCCCGTGGTGACCTGGCTGGCCAACCAGCTGGAGGCCTACCTGACACCTATGCCCATGGTACGCGCGAACCTTCCCTTGCCGGACTGATGCAGGGCAGGACCCACACCCTCTTCACCGTAGCCAGCGCCCGGCTCACACGCCGGTTTGGAGCCAAGAAGCGGCGGAAAATCGGTCGCTGGGTAGCCGGAGCCGGTGGTTATGTTTCGTCATCATCAAGATCGGACATACGCAATAGCTGACTACTGCGACGCACAGTCAGAATATCAATCTGATCCTTGATGCTATAAATTACCCGGTACGCTCCGAATATCAGCTCCCTTATGCGAGGTGATCCCACCTCGGGAACCATGCATCCACTTTTGGGGAAATCAGCTAACCGCTCTACTGCAGTAAATAAATCATCAACCCACCGTACCGCAGCATCCGGACTGTCTTCTGAAATATACCGCGCTATGTCCTCGACACGCTCCAGCGCAAGCGGGGACCAGACGATCTTCATTGGGTCAGCCCACTCAAAACCCGGCTCTTCGCATCTTCATGCCCTGTACCATCCCCGGAAGCTATTTGTTCTTCCGCCTTGTACACCTCTTCGAGTATTTCCAGACGTTCCTGCATCTTCTCGTACTCGTGAACATCCACCAGTACTGCAACGCCCCGACCTCTTTGTGTCAGCACCATAGGACGACGGGTTTCATGGAGCTGCTTTACGAATGTGGCTACCCCTGCACGAAATTCAGACAGAGGACGGATATCTTCATCGACTCGAACCCTTGACATGGAAACCACCCAGTACGCTTTGGCGTACATTTAAGAGTACAACCTTGCCTGAAGGCAAACAAGGTATCCGACGGAAGGAACAGCCGGGCTCAAGAGTCCCCGCAATAGAACTACCCAATCACCCGCCCCTCCCGCACCCCACGCGCATACGCCTCCATGAAATGGTCGCTGACAAGGCGCCAGCGGGCGCGGATCTTGCCGGGGAACAGGCGCAGCAGCTTCGGCAGCAGTTGCACCGCGGCGATGGCGAGCACGGCCATGACGATGCCCTTCGCGTACCATGGCAGGGTCACCATGCCGAGCGACTCCAGTCCGGTGAGGCCGCCCCAGACCAGCAGCAGCGTGAGGCCGACCAGCACGGCCTGGCGCCAGCCGACATCCTTGAAGACGCGCCACCAGGACGGATCCTTGCGGACATCGCCGTTGCGCTCGATGTAGACGTTGCGGCCGGTGTGTCGGAACCCGAGCGCCACCGGCGGCACCCGGGGCACCAGGTCGGCGCCGTTGACGATCCGGAAATGGGGATAAGGCGACGCGCCCTCCAGGTGCCTGGCCTGCTCGATGCCGAACACTCTGGGAGAGCCGAAGGTGTAGACGGCCGCGGGTTGGCCGCCCTCGCCGAACAGGTCGCGGTGGAGGTAGAAAGCGGCGAGCTGGGCCAACGCGCCGCCGAGACTGTGGCCGGTAACCACGAGTCGGTCCTGTTCGCCGACCTCGCGCGCGATGATCTCCGTGACCCCCTCCGAGCCGACGCGCGTCACCCTGGCGTCCTCCGCCTCGTCCGGCAGCTCCGGATTCCACCAGGAGCCCCAGACGGCCTGCATGGCGGTGAGGAAGCCGCCGTGAACGCGCCACTTGTTGCGGTAATCGGAGGTCCGCTTAGTAAAGTTGATGTCCGCGATGATGTCCTGATAGTCGGCCTCGGTGCCCCGCCACGCCAGCACCCAGCGGCGGCCGCCCTCCTCCGGGGTTGAACCGAAGCGCGCCAGATAGGCGTTGGTGCCGCCGTCGCGGAAGATGACGACCCGGTCGTACCCGGCGGCGGTGAGAGTTGTTGCGATCTCGCGGTGGCCCTTGTAGACCAGTGTGGAGTGGTCGGCCAGGCAGGAGGCCAGCTCGGCGTCGTACCGCCTGTGATCGGTGGCCTCGGGAAATGGCAGACGGGTGGTGTCCATGTAGTTCATACCTCCTGTAAATCCGCGGGATATGACGGGCAGCAGGGTCTATGCGAGATAACGCCTGTGTTCATGTGCGCGCATGACCTGCGCGTCACATGGAACACTTTGTTCGGCGCCTACAACTCACCATCGCAGGCCAGCCTCTCTGCTATTTCATTTAACTTGGCCTCACGCTTTTGAACAAACTCCTCAAACGGCAGATCGCCACCACGAGCATCCTCTGGGATTGCCGCCGCTTCAAATATCTTTTGTGCTTGAGCCTCCGGAATACGCTTAAAATAGGACTTCGGATCATCATCTCCAATATCCTTGTTCTCGCTTGCAGCGAGGAAACATATATTGGCAATTACATTTGCTTCGTGGAAGCCTATGCCGTTCCTCTTCAGGTGTGCCTTGGGATATATGTGATGGAACTCCCTAGCGTTATACGCCGATAGAACCGTACCCAAATCAACCTCTGATCCAGTCAAAAACGATCGTGGCCGTAACTGCGCCATCAAGCATAATGCGCATTTTGCCGCTGTAGAGTTGATTCGCCAGGTACTTGCGAACAAGCCCGAGTGGATGGTAATCGCTTTATCGAAAGGAGCCTCGCCGCTTTTTATCTTATCCATTCTTCGCAAATCTTCTAGCACCAATCGATTAGTTCCGGCCTTATATCTAAGCGTGAGCGCGCACTGCCAAAACCACTTCTTGAGCTGCTTTAGCTGCTTGGCATTAGGTCTGGGTATCTTGGCATAGAAATTCACAATAGGAATTATCATTATTGGAAAGGGAAGGAATATTAGATTACGAATTTTTAGTTGCCCTTCTAGAAAATCCACCGAAGCCATTAGGGCTGATCTCAAAGATTGCATGTTCGAAGTCAGAGAATCCGGATCTACCTCCACTAAATCGTCGGCATTAATTGTATTATTTGTCAGCGACGCTAGGATCCTCATAAGGAGATTCTGATCAATTTCGCCGTAACCTTTATCAGACAACTTGTCAAGAAGCTCGCTAATCTCTTTTCGTAGGTCAAAGTTTTCTGACCATGTCCACGCCGTCAGCAACTCAAGGTTACTTAGCGGTGTGCCTGATGAGTTGATCCTTTGAAAAATACTGCAAACCTCTTTATTACTCCTATCGCGTATCGTTACAACAGGGAACTCATAATCCTTGAATGCTTCAGTGACTTTAGCAATTCTGCTTTTCTCTTCATCATTAAACCTCGGCAGCTCTGCTAGAAGTTTTGTTGTATCTAAAATCGAATGAAGGTGGATTTTCTCTTTCCCTTCGACTGCGAGGTGATGCACAAATGAATCTTCTTCCGGGATATAGCAAATGTTGAACCGATCAGCGAGCTCTGCGTCTGAGGTGGTATCACCTGAATGAAACACCCCATAAAGTGTGGTTAGTCGCTGCTGACCGTCCAAGACATAGTTCACCGGGTAATCTTCTGGGGTGTCAGGAAGCTTAAAGCCCCCAACATTTCTTTCATGATTCAATTCCTCGTGAGTAGACCAAATCAACAAAGAACCAACTGGATAGCCCCGGTAGATTGAATCTAGCAGGCTAATGATTTGCTCATCATTCCAGATAAACTGCCTTTGAAATACCGGTATCTTTATATTTCCTCTCTGGACATCGGCCAGAAGGGATGCAAGGCGCGGACTTGAAGGTGTGATCTGACTCGTAGAACTCATTCTTACTCCATTGCTTTTTTTGTGCTTCTGATTGAAAGTCGCTTTTCGGTCTCGTCCGCCGAACGTCTAAGCTAAGCGGCGCGGCGTTAGGCGCGTCCGGTGGAGCGCGAAGCGCGGAACGAACTTGAGCGCCGTGTTATACACCAACCTGCGACCGCCATGAAGCTATAAGGCTATAAGACAAACTGGATTCATCTCTGAGTATCGAGATGGTGTCTGTCATAGTTGTCTGCTGCCATTGCGCTGGATTGGTGACACAGTCTGCATAATATGCTATTAGCTCTATCCTTCGGAAATGGCGGAACCAAACCCCAAGCTCCCCTTCCGGGTCCCGAATGTAGTTGTAGGGTCCTACAACCTTAACCAGCGCACATGGGTAGTGATGTGCGACGATAAGTACAAAATCGCCCACCTCCATCACATGGGCAAAATCCCAATAGTCCCTTTGGCTCTTCGGGATGTCTTGTGCTTGCACGTCGGTAAGATCGCCTGGCGGTTGGGCAAAATCAAGGCCAATGTATCCCAGCCCGAGTGATCGCATAGTGTGACGAACCGCACTTGCCGCATCATCTGGATGGAGCTGCATACGCCAGTAATTCATGAATTACTCCTTGGTGTATAACGCCCAGCGTAACCGGCTGGCTTTGGAGCGTCAGCGGAAAAGCCAGTCCGCGTTGACGCTATGGTTAGGCTCTTATTCATGAAGCCATGGCGCATAACTCAGACCAACCAACACTCCCTCGGGGCTAATAAACCTTGCGACTGTCTGCCCCCAGGGTTCAGTCCGGGTTTCATGAACGAACTCCTGACCCCTTTCCTTCATTTCTTGTACTGCCGCCTCCACAGCAGCCGCATCCGCCAACTCAAATTCAATTGTAGCTGTCGGCTCAGGAACATGGTCCGGCCATTCCTCTTGGCCAAAACAAGACTGGGCTGCCATAGAGAGGGGCCATACCCCGAAATGATTCGCTCCGGGGAATTTATCCATAAAACGATAATCTTCCATCTTCTCCAGCGGCAGACCTAGTGCATCCTGATACAGGGACGCACTTGCCGCGGGATCTTTGGTAATTGACGCAAAACCCGCAATACACTTGATTTCCATTCACTCCCTCCGTGACTGATGGAGCCTAACAGTAGATTAGACAGAATCTGTCATATTGGTGATATGCAGAATCTGTATAGCACCTGATTCTCGCAGCGCCGTCCCTTGCTCTGGCCGCCGCTGTTCCTGCAGCATACCCATGACCGAATCATGGATAAACAAGGAGGTCGGCTGATGGCGACAGGAAGTCGTGCCGAAAGGGAACGCCGTTTCTGGGAGCGATACCGGAATGTGGCGATTTTTCAAGGGGTTAAGACAAAGGCGGTACGCTGGTACGTGGTCCGGGCGGAACGGTTTATCGCGGCGTATCCCGGTCGTCGCCTGGCGGAACTCGGGGCGGAGGACATCGCTCAGTATCTGACCAGCGAAGGGAAGAACTCGTCGATTCAGGACTGGCAATTCCGGCAGACCGTCGATGCTATACGGATTCTGTATAGCATCGTGAAGCCAGAATGGACGGCACCGCCGGACTGGGAGTTCTGGCGGGATTCGGCGCGCACGCTGGAGGCGCAACATGCCACGACGGCACGGGAGTTTGCGCCGGTTTCGCCGGAAGATTACGCACAACGGGTTGGCGAGACGCGCTTTACTCCGCTCATCCGCAAGCACCTTGATCTCTTTGCACGGCTGGCCTCGGCCATTCGCACACGGGGTATGGCGTTCCGCACGGAGAAGGCCTATCTCGGCTGGGTCTGTCGCTTTCTTTGGCATTTCGAGGAGCGGTCCCCGGATGAGCTTGGCGGTGCGGAAGTGGCCGCGTTTCTGGAACATTTGGTAGTGGAACGGAATGTCGCGGCCAGCACCCAGAACCAGGCGCTCAATGCGCTGGTGTTCCTTTACGAGAAGGTGCTGGAGAAACCCCTGGGTGATCTGGGGGCGTTCAGGCGGTCTCGTCGGCCAAAACGGTTGCCGGTGGTTCTTTCGCGCGACGAGGTCAACCGTCTGCTGGTGGAGCTCGATGGCATGCACTGGCTCATCGCTTCCCTGCTCTACGGTTCGGGCATGCGGCTGATGGAGGCACTTCGTCTGCGCGTTCAGGATGTGGAATTCGATCAGGGGCTGATCGTGGTGCGGCGAGGCAAGGGGGACAAGGACCGCATCGTCCCGTTGCCGCAGTCGCTGGCCGGTCGGCTTGCCACACATCTCGAGGAGGTCCGGGCACTGCATCAACGAGACCTGGATGCCGGTTTCGGGGAGGCCCAGCTTCCGGACGCCCTGGCCCGCAAGTACCCCGCGGCAGCGCGGGAGTGGCGCTGGCAGTTCGTGTTTCCGAGCGGGCGGCTTTCCGTGGACCCGCGAAGCGGTGCAACGCGTCGGCATCACCTGCACGAGACGGCCGTGCAAAAGGCGGTGACGTCTGCGGCCCGACGGGCGGGTATCGCAAAGAAGGCGAGCTGCCACACCTTGCGCCACAGTTTTGCCACACACCTGCTTGAGGGCGGTTACGACATCCGCACGGTGCAGGAATTGCTGGGCCACAGCGATGTGTCCACGACCCAGATTTACACGCACGTGCTGAACCGGGGCGGACTGGCGGTACGCAGCCCGCTGGGCCTGGCGTAAAGCTCCACAAAAAAGGGCGCCGACTTGCGGCGCCCTCTTCTGTTGCTGCATGGCCATTTCCCTGGCTCCGCGTCTTTGGGTCTCGGCCTCGCCGGGTCAGTCCCAGCTCAGCGCGCCCCCGGTCTGGTATTCCGTTACCCGGGTCTCGAAGAAGTTCTTCTCCTTCTTCAGGTCGAGCACTTCGCTCATCCAGGGGAACGGGTTTTCGGCGCCGGGGTACAGCTCGGCCAGGCCGATCTGGGCGCAGCGGCGGTTGGCGATGAAGTGCAGGTATTCCTCGAACATGGGGGCGTTCATGCCGAGCACGCCGCGGGGCATGGTGTCGCGGGCGTACTGGGCTTCCAGTTCCACCGCCTCGGCGATCATGTCACGCATCTCGTTCTTGAAGTCTTCGGTCCACAGGTGCGGGTTCTCGACCTTGATCTGGTTGATCACGTCGATGCCGAAGTTCATGTGCATGGATTCGTCGCGCAGTATGTACTGGAACTGCTCGGCGACGCCGGTCATCTTGTTGCGCCGGCCCATGGAGAGGATCTGCACGAAGCCGACGTAGAAGAAGATGCCCTCGAAGATCACGTAGAAGGCGATCAGTTCGCGCAGCAGCTTCTGGTCCGCATCGGGCGTGCCGGTGCGGAAGTTCGGATCGGCCAGGTGCTTGGTGAACGGCAGGGCCCACTCCGCCTTGGTGGCCACCGAGGGGACCTCGCGGTACATGTTGAAGATCTCGCCTTCATCCAGGCCCAGGCTTTCCACGCAGTACTGGTAGGCGTGGGTGTGCAGCGCCTCCTCGAAGGCCTGGCGCAGCAGGTACTGGCGGCACTCGGGGTTGGTGATGTGGCGGTACACGGCCAGTACGAGGTTGTTGGCCACCAGCGAGTCGGCGGTGGAGAAGAAGCCGAGGTTGCGCTTGACGATGGTGCGCTCGTCCTCAGTTAATCCATTCGGGTCCTTCCACAGGGCGATGTCCGCGTTCATGTTGACTTCCTGCGGCATCCAGTGGTTCGCGCAGCCGTCCAGGTACTTCTGCCACGCCCACTGGTACTTGAACGGCACCAGCTGGTTGAGGTCGGCGTTGCAGTTGATGATCTTCTTGTCGTCCACGCGGATGCGCTCGGCGCCGCGCTCGATGTCCTCGAGGCCGGTGCCGGTCAGGGCTTCTTCGTTGTAATCGGGCGCGGGGTCGCCGGCGTTCTCGGGCTCGGGCGAGACGCTGGGGGCGGCGCCGGCGGTGGTCATCAGGTCTTCGTTTTCCTGGAAGCCCATGCCCGGACGGACCTTGGGTTCCTGCTGGTTTTCGCCTTTGATCGCGGCGATCGGATCGTCCCAGGACAGCATGTGCGTTCTCCTTGTCGATTCGGTGTTACGTGTTCGGTGTTCGGTTGAGGTCGGGGGCCTGCCTTACTGGCAGGCCTCGCAGTCGGGGTCGAGTACGGAGCAGGCGGCCGCGGAGTCGGAGCCCGCGGTGCTGTCGCCGGGGCCGCCGCTCACGGCGTTGAGCTTGTTGGCCCGGCTGCTGTCGGCCACGGTGCTCTTTTCCACGTGGGTCGCACCCATGGAGCGCAGGTAGTAGGTGGTCTTGAGACCGCGCACCCAGGCCAGCTTGTACAGGGCATCCAGCTTGGGCCCGGAAGGCTCGGCCATGTACAGGTTCAGGCTCTGCGCCTGGTCGATCCACTTCTGCCGGCGCGAGGCGGCCTCGACCAGCCAGCGGGTATCCAGCTCGAAGGCGGTGGCGTACAGCGCCTTGAGGTCCTCGGGCACGCGGTCCAGGGGCTGCAGCGAGCCGTCGTAGTACTTGAGGTCGTTGACCATCACCTCGTCCCACAGGCCGCGGTCCTTCAGATCGTGGACCAGGTAGGGGTTGATGACGGTGAACTCGCCCGACAGGTTCGATTTGACGAACAGGTTCTGGTAGGTCGGCTCGATCGACTGGCTGACCCCGCAGATGTTGGAGATGGTCGCGGTGGGCGCGATGGCCATGGTGTTGGAGTTGCGCATGCCCGTGGTCTTCACGCGCTCGCGCAGGCTGTCCCAGTCCATGCGCTGGGTGCGGTCCATCTGCAGGTAGTCACCGCGCGACTCGGCCAGCTTGTCGATCGAGTCGATCGGCAGGATGCCCTGACTCCACAGGCTGCCGGGGAAGCTCTCGTAGCGGCCGCGTTCTTCGGCCAGATCGGTGGAGGCCTTGATGGCGTGCCAGGAGATGGCCTCCATGGACACGTCGGCGAACTCCACGGCCTCCTCGGAGGCGTACGGCAGGCGCAGCTTGTACAGGGCATCCTGGAAGCCCATGATCCCGAGCCCGACCGGGCGATGGCGCAGGTTGGCGCGCCGCGCCTGGGGCACGGAGTAGTAGTTGTAGTCGATCACGTTGTCGAGCATGCGCATGGCCGTGTTCACGGTCTTCTCGAGCTTGGCGTGATCGAACTCGCCGTTCTCGTCCACGTGCGCGGCCAGGTTGATCGAGCCCAGGTTGCACACCGCGATCTCGTCATCCGAGGTGTTCAGGGTGATCTCGGTGCACAGGTTGGAGCTGTGGACCACGCCGGCGTGCTGCTGCGGGCTGCGCAGGTTGCACGGGTCCTTGAAGGTCATCCACGGATGGCCGGTCTCGAACAGCATGCCGAGCATCTTGCGCCACAGGTCGACCGCGTTGAGGGTCTTGTACACCTTGATCTCGCCGCGCGCGGCCTTCTCTTCGTACTCGCAGTAGCGCTTCTCGAATTCCTCGCCGACCAGATCATGCAGGTCGGGGGTCTCGTTGGGCGAGAACAGGGTCCACTGGCCGTCCTCGGCCACGCGCTTCATGAACAGGTCGGGGATCCAGTTGGCGCTGTTCATGTCGTGGGTGCGGCGGCGGTCGTCGCCGGTGTTCTTGCGCAGCTCGATGAACTCCTCGATATCCATGTGCCAGGTCTCGAGGTAGGCGCACACCGCGCCCTTGCGCTTGCCGCCCTGGTTCACCGCAACGGCGGTGTCGTTGGCCACCTTGAGGAACGGGACCACGCCCTGCGACTTGCCGTTGGTGCCCTTGATGTGGGCGCCCATGCCGCGCACGCGGGTCCAGTCGTTGCCCAGCCCGCCGGCAAACTTGGACAGCAGGGCGTTGTCCTTGATCGCGCCGTAGATGCCGTCGAGGTCGTCCGGCACGCTGGTCAGATAGCAGCTGGAGAGCTGCGGACGCAGGGTGCCGGAGTTGAACAGGGTCGGCGTGGAGCTCATGAAGTCGAAGCTGGACAGCAGCTCGTAGAACTCGATGGCGCGCGCCTCGCGATCGATCTCGTTGATCGCCAGACCCATGGCCACGCGCATGAAGAACGCCTGCGGCAGTTCGAAGCGCACCTCGTCGCTGTGGATGAAGTAGCGGTCGTACAGGGTCTGCAGGCCGAGATAGGTGAACTGCAGGTCGCGCTCGGGCTTGAGCGCGGCGCCCAGCTTGTCGAGGTCGTAGCGGGTCAGTTCGTCGTCCACCAGCTCGAGCTCGGCGGCGCGGCGGATGTAGGCGCCGAAGTATTCCGGATAGCGCTGGGCGAGTTCGGCGTGGGTAGCCTCCTCGCGGCGCCCGGAGACGAAGCTCAGGGCCTCGCGCCGCAGGTTGTCCATCAGCAGCCGGGCGGTGACCTCGGAGTAGTTCGGCTCCTGTTCGATCATCACGCGCGCGGCCATCACCAGCGCGGTGCCCACGTCCTTCTCGGCCACGCCGTCGAACAGGTTGCGGCGCGCTTCCTTGAGGATGCGCTCGCCTTCCACGTGCTCGATGCCCTCGCAGGCCTCGGCGACCACGGCCTGCAGGCGCGCCTCGTCCAGCGGCGCGCGAGTGCCGTCGGCACGGGTCACGTGCAGGGTGGGCTCCTCGGCGGCTTCCGCGGGGCCGTGTTCGGCGGCCTCGGCGGCGCGCTTCTGCGCCTGCTGTTCGCGATACAGCACGTAGGCCCGCGCGACCTTGTGGTGGCCGCCGCGCATCATCACCAGTTCCACCTGGTCCTGGATGTCCTCAATGTGGACGGTGGTGCCCTGAGTGCCGGCGCGGCGGAACAGGTTGTCGCAGACCTGGGCGCTGAGATCCTTGACGATGTCGTGGATGCGCCGGCTGGCCGCGGCGTTGCCGCCCTCCACCGCGAGGAAGGCCTTGGTGATGGCGACCTCGATCTTGGCCGGGTCGAAGCTGGTGACCTTGCCGTTACGGCGGATCACCTGGTGCTGACCGGGGGTGGTGGCCATCATTTCCGCCGAGGGCTCGGACTGCGGCGGATAGGTGGTGTCCTGTACGGATTCGGCAGTCTGGGTGTCGCTGTACATGGGGGCAGGCCTCGCGCTCTACGGTCGTTCCGGGAAATTCGGGTGTCATCGGTGGCGATGACGCTGGATACTATAGATCGGGGATGCGGCTCTTGCCAGCCACAACATATAGTACTCTATCCAGGAACAACGGCTGAACAACCTGTGGACAAGACAGGGGATTTCGCGTCCTGTCGCGGCTGTGGACACTCCCCGAGTTGTCCACCGCCCGCTCCATGTAGTGATGCCCCGGCCCCGGTTCGGGTTGCGAAGGCGTTCATGAAATTCGCTTATCGCGAGGCCGCCCCGACTTCGGCGGTGAGGATGTTGGACAAGCCCGCCCCGCGCCCCAATAATCCCGCCCATACGAACGTTTCCCGACTTCAAGGAGAGAGTACATGAGCGACGAGAAGCAGCCCGCGGGCATCGCGGCCGCCACCGGTGCGGTACAGGTTTCCACCGGCACCGATGACTCGAAGAAGTCCGATGGCGGCGAACGCCATTGCCCGCTGCTGATCCTGGGCTCCGGCCCGGCCGGCTGGACCGCCGCGGTGTACGCCGCGCGCGCCAACCTCAATCCGGTCGTGGTGACCGGGCTGGAACAGGGCGGCCAGCTCATGACCACCACCGACGTGGACAACTGGCCGGGCGACCCCGACGGCGTGCAGGGCCCCGAGCTGATGGAGCGCATGAAGAAGCACGCCGAGCGTTTCGACACCACGGTGATCAACGATCACATCCATACCGTGGACGTGAACCAGCGCCCGTTCCGCCTGACCGGTGACCAGGCGACCTACACCGCGGATGCGCTGATCATCTCCACCGGCGCCTCGGCGCAGTACCTGGGGCTGGAGTCGGAGACGACCTTCGCCGGCAAGGGCGTGTCCGCCTGCGCGACCTGCGACGGCTTCTTCTACCGCAACCAGAAGGTGGCGGTGATCGGCGGCGGCAACACCGCCGTGGAAGAGGCGCTGTACCTGTCCAACATCGCCTCCGAGGTGACCCTGGTCCACCGGCGCGATTCGCTGCGCGCGGAGAAGATCCTGCAGGACAAGCTGTTCGAGAAGGAAAAGAACGGCAACGTGAACATCGAGTGGAACCACAACCTCGACGAGATCCTGGGCGACCAGACCGGCGTGACCGGCATGCGCATCAAGCACGCGCAGACCGGCGAGACGAAGGACGTCGAGCTGATGGGCGTGTTCATCGCCATCGGCCACAAGCCCAACACCGACATCTTCCAGGGCCAGCTGGACATGGAGAACGGCTACATCAAGGTGAAGGGCGGCCAGGACGGCGGCGCCACCGCCACCAGCGTGCCGGGCGTGTTTGCCGCGGGCGACGTGATGGACCACATCTACCGCCAGGCGGTGACCTCCGCCGGCACCGGCTGCATGGCCGCCCTGGACGCCGAGAAATACCTCGACGAGCAGCTGTGACGCGGACACGGCGGTGAGCGAGGAGCACTCGTCCGGCGGCGATTCCGGGACCCCGGGCACGGAAGCCCGCGCGGCGACCGGTGAAGACGCCCCGCCCGCCGGGGTGAACGAGCGCATCGAACTGCGCGACGGGCTGGGCGAACTCGACCCCGCCGCGTGGGATGCCCTCACCGGCGGGCGCGAGCCGTTTCTGCGCCATGCGTTCCTCGAGGGGCTGGAACGGCACGAGTGTCTGGGGCGTCAGTTCGGCTGGTTCCCCCAGCACGTGCTGATCTTCCACGACGACGCGCTGGTGGCCGCCGCCCCCGCCTACGCCAAGACCAACAACTACGGCGAGTTCGTCTTCGACTTCGCCTGGGAAGGGGCCTGGCAGCGCCAGGGCCTGCAGTATTACCCCAAGCTGGTGGTCGCGGTGCCCTACACCCCGGCCACCGGTCCCCGTCTGCTGGTGCACCCCGAAGCCCCCGACGCGGACCGCCTGCGCCGCCAGCTGCTGCGTGCGCTGGTGACCCGCGGGCGCGAACTGGAGGCCTCCGGGGTTCACGTGCTGTTCCCCGAGTCCGCCGACCGCGAGGCGCTGGCCCCGCTGGGGCTGCCCGAGCGCATGGGCTGCCAGTACCACTGGACCAACGCCGCGGACGGGGGCTATGCGGATTTCGATGCCTTTCTCTCCGCGCTGTCGTCGAAAAAACGCAAGAACATCAAGCGCGAACGCCGCCGCGTGGCGGAAGCCGGCATCACCTTCCGTACTGTCACCGGGGCCACCGGCTCGCCGGAGGACTGGGCGCGCTTCCATCGCTTCTACGTCGACACCTTCGAGAAGCACATGGGCATCCCCACCCTCACCGAGGCGTTCTTCGTGGAGACGGCCGCCGCGCTGGGCGATCAGGTGGTGCTGTTCGAGGCGCGGCGCCCGGGTGCCGGCAATGGTGAAGACGGCGACGGCGAGACCATCGCCGCCGCGCTGTGCTACCGCAGCCACGACACCCTGTACGGGCGCTTCTGGGGCGCCACCGAGGAGCTGGACGCCCTGCACTTCGAGACCTGCTACTACCAGGGCATCGAGTTCTGCATCCGCGAGGGCCTCGCGCGCTTCGAGCCCGGCGCCCAGGGCGAGCACAAGATCCCGCGCGGCTTCCTGCCCACGCCCACCTGGTCGATCCACGCAATCCTGACCTCCGGCTTCGAGGCGCCGGTGCGCGATTTCTGCGAACGCGAGGCGGACATGATGCGCAGCCACTGCGAGCGCCTGCACGAGCATTCGCCTTATCGCCAGGGAGAACCCGGCCATGCCCCCGATTAACCCCGCGACCCATCCCGTATCCGCAGGAGGCCAGCCCCTGGCCGATCCGGCGCAGGAGACAACCCGGACGCACAATCGGCCGGAGGGCCGGCCTCCCACCGTCGTAGGAGGCCAGCCCTCTGGCCGATCCGATTCCGGCCGATCCGGCACCGCCCGACCAACCCCGGTAGGAGGCCAGCCCTCTGGCCGATCCGGCGCTGGCCGATCCGGC
>NZ_ATUL01000025.1:0-46834 GCF_000420185.1 Thioalkalivibrio sp. ALR17-21
TGTGCCACTTGTGCGCGCTTCGGCGGCGTTGGTCGGTGCGCTTCTGGGCGGTACGCGCCTCGTAGCAACCGCCATCGCCGTTGCGCTTCAGCTCTCGACTGATCGTCCCCGGGCTGCGGCCCAGCGTCCGAGCAATCGCCCCCTGCGAGCGCCCCAGCCCGCGCAACGCACTGATCTGATATCGTTCTTCCTGGGTCAGCTGCCTGTAGTGCCTCATCGGTACGCCTGAATGGGTTTGGGGTGAGAGCCACCCATTCTACGGCGGCAGCTGGCCCACCCCTTCCGGGTTCAGGCGTTGCAGTTATTCTGTGAATTCAGGGGCTCTGTTCCCTCGCTTCCCGTTCCTTCCGCCGCTTTTCCACGACCTCTTCAGCGACCTCCTGAACTTCGGCGTGAGCGCGGGTCGCACGCAGCCCATCGAGCTCTTCGGCTTTCCCTTCCTCGATATAGAGTTCGACCCCCGTGCCCAGCTCTCGGGCCTTCACCTCCTCACCCTTCTCCTTGAACCAAGTCACGGCCTGCATGGAGGAGGTCATCAGCATGGCCTCCGAGCTTGCGTCAATTTCCGGCCCTTCGCCTTCATTCGAGCATGCCGCCAGGCCCAGAGCCATCGGCGCCACCAGCGCCAGAGCCATCATCTTCATCTTCATCAACGTTCTCCTTTATTGGTTGCAGGGCCCAGCGTACAGATCGATCGCCCTTTGTCGATTTTTTCCATCGCCCCAATTCGAGTGTGCGCACGCGCACACCTGGACCGATCGGCTTCACGTGGGTATCAATCAACCACACCAAAGACCCCAATTTCCTCAGAGCCCTCGTGTTGGCGCACATGAGGCTCTTATCTGTTGGATAGGTAATCGCTCACGGCCCCTCGGGAAAACGGCCTGTGCGTGCTCTCTGTTGGTCACGTTTTGACCAGGCAAGACCAAAGACCTCACTAAGGAGGCAAAAATAGCCGAGGAGGGGAGGGCGACGCATCAGAGCGACCCCACTCACCAGCGCGTATCCCGTACTTCCAACACGCTCCGCAATCGTTCGAGTTCCGCGCGGCTATACCGCTGCGTGGTCCGCACATCGGAATGCCCCAACGCCTCGGCCGCGTCGCGCAGGCTGGCACCCTGGTCGGCCAGTTCCGTCCCTGCCGTATGCCGGAGCGCATGCGCACTCGCCCGGGCCAGCCTTTCCGACTCCCGTTCTTCCCCCTGTTCGGCCAGCCGCCGGCTAGCACCCTGGATGACTCGACGGGTTAGGTGATCAAGGGCCTGCCGCGTGAGCGGCTTTTCATCCACGCCGTTGTGCGCGCGCACGCGGCACGATGGGCACCGGGTCATCGGCTGACGGCCATCGAGACAGCCCCAAGGTCAGCCGGAACCGCTGCATTTCATCCAGCACGCTGAATGGCAGGGGTAGCACCATTCGTTTCCCGCCTTTCACCTCCAGGGACCAGACCCAGACTTCCTCCTCGTCGATCACCGTGGGCTGGATCTCCCCAAAACGTCCGCGCAACGAACTGATCCGAATTCCCAGGGTGTAGAGCAGATGGAAGACCCAGCGGGCTCTGGCTTTCTGGAACGCGTCTTCCTCGGTGCCGAAGGGGAGGCCATCGATGTACCGCTTGATGGCCTCCCAGCCTTTACGGGTCAGTGCTCGCCCGCGTTGCGCCTGGCTGGCCGCCGCCTCGGTTTCCTTCGATCGCTCGACGGTCAGGTCCACCAATGCCGCCGGGTTCGCCTGGAGGTAACCGGCCTGCGCGAGAAATCCCAGCAGATCGTTCAGCACCCGCAATCCGTATTCGGCCCGCTTGGATGAGCGCCCCGGCTGGAACGGTCGCCAGTCCGGGTGCGCGCGCGCACGCTTGGTCGTGTCGTTCGACACCCAGACCTCGGCAGGGGAGGGCTCGACCAGGAAGGCCTTGTAGGCCAGTACGTCCCGGGCTGACAGGTCACTCAGGGCCTGCCCCCGCCAGGCGGCCCACAACAGCACGCGCGTGACCTCCCGGATATACGCGTCTGCCGTCGGGGTAGGGCGGTTGTCGCCTCTGGGGTCGATGCCCTTGCGGGCGAACCAGGCGATCACCGCCTCCCGATCACTGGCCGCATCCAGCATGTTGTCGCCGGGATTCCGAAACCGCCCGCGCGTGCCATCCGGCACGGCCGGCCAGCCGGCCGGGTGCCCCCACGGGATCGGGTAGGTGGCATCGCCGGTGAGTTTCACGGCCCCCTCTTTGAATGTTTCACGGTTAGGCGCTTCGGGGGTGCATACGTTGGTATCCGATTGATCCTTCGCCACTTTCGCTCCCTCCAAGCCGACCTCCAGAGAATATGTTTCACGGCCCCTGAACAGTGTGGAACGGGGTCTCGGGCTCTAGTGGACACAATGCGCAACAGCAGAAGCCAGGGTTACGTGGATCGAGCGTTTCATTGTTCTCCTTTGCTTGATTGGGTGTTCGCTTGATTGTCCGACGGGCAAGGATCGTGGGTCGTGCTCGTGCTGTTCGTCAGCGCGATATGGATACAGGCTAGGATGGAAAGCGCTGGTTATCCGGGCCGACAACCTTGCGGGGCCGCCGCCTTGGGTGGGTCATCGGGGTTCATTGTTACTGGGGCTTTACTGGAACCACGCGAAATTCCTCAAGGCGTGCGCCGCAGGCTTCGAGGTCGTCGGCATTGAGTTCCTTGCCCCGAGCCTCTGGCGGCATGTCCAGTGAAAGATGGAAGTAACGGGCGCCCTGCTCGCAGACGGTTGCGGCGAGGTGGACGGGCAGGGTGCCCAGTACCCGGTCCCCTGGGGCCAGAATGCTCGGGTCGAGATGCGCGAGGGATTCGTCGACCGCCAGTCCCTGGCGTTCTGCCCATTCCACCGCTCCGGGATGGCGGGTTACGAAATAGGTCCGTTCGGGCATGACATCCTCCGGTTGGCTGAGAGTGAGTGCATACTCCGCGATTGGCTCGCCGGAGTCCGGATTGGCAAGCTTGCCGCGCGATCCA
The DNA here is from genome assembly GCF_000420185.1 of Thioalkalivibrio sp. ALR17-21. Taxonomy (NCBI): domain Bacteria; kingdom Pseudomonadati; phylum Pseudomonadota; class Gammaproteobacteria; order Chromatiales; family Ectothiorhodospiraceae; genus Thioalkalivibrio; species Thioalkalivibrio sp. ALR17-21. The sequence goes on from NZ_ATUL01000025.1 coordinate 2,988, forward strand.
TTTCAGGTGTTATTGAGCCGGTTGATGGCGGCCTCGAGCTCGCGTTGTAGCCGCTCCCGGTCATGCATGATTTGCCGCACCTTTGAATTTCTGGGCGGGGTGCCATGAGCCATGGCGTTCCGCAGCTCGCGCAGAAGGTGCCACGCGTCGCGTTTCCAATCGGGTTCTTCCTTGTTGACCCGCTTGCTGAAGGCGTCGCGGATTTGTTCCCGAGCCTTGTAATTGGTCGGGGTCTCTCCCTGTTCGATACAAAGGCTGGTGAGAAACGCCTCGAACCCGAATATCGCGGCGCGCGGATAGTCCCGTCGGCGCAGGGCACGCAGGGCCAGTGCTCGCTGATTGTTGCCGAGGTTGTCGGACCGTGCCCAGGAGAGCCGTTCGATGAGTTTTTCCCTGAACAGGGCGGAAGCCCCGCTCAGTTCGGTTTCTTCGAGCTCCTTGAGTACGGTTTGGAGTCGCTGGCGTGCAGCCGGAATATTGAGCGTGGTCTGATGGAAATGCGCTTCTGCCAGCGCCCTGGCCTTGTCCGAGGGCAGACCATCCCGTGCCAGGAGGGGCCCGAACACCCCATAGTCCCCCGAGGCATCAAACCGGGTGAGGGCTTCTATCCAGCGGTGAACTCCATCGAGACCATCGAGCTGAAGTACGGGCGTCATGCCTTGATCCGGGCCGTCACTCGGGGTCATGTCGAGCGCGCCGTACCACAAGTGGTTTACCTGGATGGAGCGCAGGGCCTCCAGAAAGTATGCGGAGAGGAAACCGAGCATCCCCAGGTGACGGAACCCGTGGGTCAGGTCAAGATCGACTCGCCCGCGCGGTATCGACTCGGCGATTCCCTGAAGAATGCGCATCTGCTCACGGTCGTCACGGGCTTCCGGAATCAGGCGCAGTTCGACATCCATGCCCGTGGCCTCTTGCGCGAGTGCAGTCAGGGGCGCCAGTTGTTCCTCGGAGACGCGGTGGTGGCTTTCCGCTTCGAGCAGTTCCAGACGCTCGTTCTCCCGCCGGTTGTCCCCTTGGTCTGCCAGATGTTCCACCAGCACGCTCCACATGCTGCCGCTGGTTCCCAGAATGACGAGTCGGTCCGGCATCAGTTCCTTGGCCAGTTCCAGCCCGAAAAACGGGCTGACGCGGATCGAACCCCCGGGAAAGGCGTAACTGGCCGTCCGGTAGCCCGTGGCTTCCGAGTACCGGCCGCGTCCGAGAAAAGTGATCAATGAATGCATGTTGTCCTCATCGCGTGGTGTGACCATTGGGTGAAGGGAATCGAAGCCGCTCGATCGGGCCGGTACTCGCCGGTCCGCGGCTCATGACCTGTCGGTTCGGAGTACGTCGATCGTGAATACGCGTGGTGTGCCGTCCGAGATCCGGACATACTGGCAACGCCGGTCCTGTTCGCGGGTGAAGAGTGCGCCGGCCACCGAGGCGAGTTTGGTGCCGGCGGTGATGTCCACCAGAATCTGGCGTTCCTTGAGCCGGCGTACCCACCCTTCTTCCTGCTGGCGATAGGTTTCCCAAATCACCTGAAGATGGTTCCAGACCGATTCGACCTCGTTGAAATCACAGCCCTGGGGATCGAAAACGTTCGTCCCCGGTGCCGAATGCTTGAAATCATCCAGACTGAGGATCCGAATGTTGTGTGGGGCCAGCAGCCGCGTAAGGATCTGTCGGAAAAGGTCGAGGTCACGGACTGAGCCGTCGTCACCCCCGGACGGTATGACCACAATCTCCTTTAGCCGCGTCTTTTCAGGTTCCGCGCTCAGATGCGGTTTGATGGCTTCCAGCGGCATCCGCCAGTTAGCAAGGGTGTCCTGCCATTGATTCAGGTCTGTGGCGGGGTCCAGCCTGGATGGCAGTGATGCCGCGTCGTTCAGGGAGTGGTCCTTCGGAAGGGCGCTCAGGAACAGTACAAGGACGCGAGTGTCAGGAGGATCCAGAGTGATCTCGCGCTGTTCGGCTGCAAAGTCGGCCGGGGCTTCCTGATTGCGCAGAAAATGGATGGCATAGAGGATGATAAGCAGACCAATGATCAGGAACAGCAGAGGAGTCGTGGTAGGCGGGTAGGGCACTCCCCACTCCGTCAGTGTGCTCTCCGTCAGGAGGAACAGACTGGAGCCCAGCCAGTCGAGGGCCAGAAGAATGCCCACGACGAGGAGAATGGCCCGCCATGTGTTGCCGCCGAGGACGTTCTGTAGTGCATTGAGCAGGGACCGATTGCGGGTTCCGGCGAGTTTCTTCATGTCATCTCCTGGAATTCGATACCGTACGCAGTCCAACCGCCTGTCGACGAGCCGGCTGATGAATGCACTTCCCTTAACGCTGTTGCGCCTTCACTTTTTTGCGTCGATCCCGGTCCGCCTAGGGGAATTTCCCGGTGCGGTCTGGCGTGGTGCGCTTGGTGCCCGGCTTCGCGAACTGGTATGCACCACCGGGTTGCCGGAGTGTAATGGCTGTCCTGTCGTCGATCAGTGCCCCTATCCGGCGCTGTTCGAGACCCGCGTCCCGGCCGACCCGCCGAGTGCCCTGCTGCAGCACAATGGCGCAACAACGCCCCCCTTCGTGCTGCGCCCGGATGCGTCCGGCGAAGATCAGGATGTGACCCGGACTACTCTGGGCCTCAATCTCGTGAGTCAGGACGCGCGGGCGTGTGCGCTGATGGTCCGAGCGCTGGAGCGCGCCGGTGCGCTGGGAATGGGGCACAACCGGGTGCCGCTTCAACTTGTGAGCATCGAACAGGCCGACGTTCGGGCAGGAGGGGAAGATGGTGAGCCCCCCTGGCGTGTCCTGAATAATGATTCCATCGATCAATCGCTTGAGCCCCCCTCGGCGATGGTCGTTCCGCCGGCACCGCCAGCGGTTGATGTCCGGCTGGTCACGCCCCTGCGGATGCGCATTCGCGGGCGTTACGTGACACCGGATGCGTTTGACCCGGTCTCTTTCGTGCGCACCGTCCTGCGCCGGGCCACACACCTGGGTGCCAGTCACTGCCCTGACTTCGAGGAATCCGAACTGGCACGGATCGGTCGTCGTGCGAGCCACTTGCGACTGTTGTCCAGCGATCTCGCCTGGCGGGATCTTCGACGCTATTCCGCCCGTCAGGGTCGTGCTGTCCCCATGGGCGGACTGCTCGGGACTGTCCGGATTGCCGGGGAAGCCCTGAATGACGTCTGGCCATGGTTATGGCAGGGGCAGTGGTGGCACGCGGGCAAGGGCACGACCATGGGGCTCGGGCAATACCACCTGATGCCCCTGGCCGGAGCCCCGGAGCGCTGATGGCTACAGCGCGCCCGATTGTTGTTGTTCAGGGCTTCGACTGTAAAAGAGGCTGCCGGGCGCGTCCGGACCCACAAGCTTGTCACCGGCTCCAAAGGCACTTGAACTGGTTACGGTCGTCCCTCTGAGACGGAACAAAGTTGCGTGAGCCTGTTCGGCTCGCTCGCTCGTTCGGTGGGTGGGCGTGAGGCGCAGATATGCGCGGGCCCTGGACTGCGACCGGGCATGGCCCGGTCGCGGTGAATGGGGTCAGTCGCCGGCGATGCTCAGGCGGGTGCGGGCCTGGCGCACGGCCTTGACGATCTTCTTCTGGTCGTGACCGTCGGCCAGGTTCTCCGCGCGGTCCAGCAGGTCGGCGAGCTGCGGGATGAGTTCGTCCCAGCCGGCGGCTTCATCGGGGAGTTCGCGGATGGCCTTGTTGAGGTTGTTCCAGCGGCTCTTGCCGGGCTCGGCCTCGCAGGCCTCCAGGGCCTGGCGGAGGTCGTCGACCTGCGTTTCTTCGGGGCTCATCGCCTGGCGCTTCTGTTCGCGCTCCTGTTTTTCCTGCGCCTGCTGGTGCTGGCGGCGGGTCTCTTCCAGGGCCTGGCCGAAGCCGGGGGCTTCGGGTGCGGCGCTGTCACCGAGCTGCGTGCGAAGGCTGTGCCAGGCGTCCTTTTCTTTTAGATGTGGCTTCAGGTATTCGCCGTCTTTGCGCGCGTCCATGAAGAATGTTGGATTCCCCAGCTTGTCCAGCGGGGCGTCCGCGGCCCGGGACGGGTCGGCCATGGCCAGTAGCTGGCGCAGGGGTTCACTGTCTTCCCAGCGCTCTTCCGCGCCGTCGGTGGCCTGTGCCCAGGCGTCGTTCATGTACTGTACGAAGGCGTGGCGGCAGGCCTCCAGGTTCACAAGCGCGTCGTCGTCGATCTCGCGTGCCGGATCGTTCGGCTCCAGACGGGCATCGGTCACGCCGACCGAGACCTGGCCGAACCCGAACGGCTTGCCGGTTCCCAGCGAGTGGCGAAGGTCGCCGCGCCCGCCGAAGTCCAGCGCCCACACCAGCGCGCCCAGCTCCACGTCGCGCAGGTTGTGGAAGCGGATCTGCGTGGAGAAGGTGGTATCGGAGGGCACGGTTTCCAGCTTCACCTGGACCTTCGGGCCGGATTTGTCCGGCGGGCGGGGAACGTGATGGGAGCTTCGGACCGGATAGCGTTTCCAGCCGGACAGTTCGGCGTCTTTATCCATCAGGGTTGCATAGCCCTCTTCTCTTTCCTGTTTTTCCTGTTGGCGCAGGTAGGCCGGGTAGAAGGTGGGCTTGGGCCCGTTGAGAACCATCGGGCCTTCCCAGCGGGTGGTGACGTCCTGTTCGCACTCGGCCAGACCGGGCATCACGCGACCCCGGAGGCTGCCATCCGGGCTTTCGGCATCAATGTGGCCGAACAGGAGCCCGGCCAGGTCGGGTGCGTCGTCGTCCAGGTGCGCGGAGTTCGCGTTCTTGCCGGCCCGTGTGTGGCGGATGGCGTCATGCAGCGTGTGGCGATAAGCCAGGCGGTACAGCATGGCCAGACCCAGCGAGCGCACGCCGCCCTGACTGCCTTTAGCGTGCCAGAACACCGGCACGCCGGGGTCGGCATCCAGCACCTTCGGCTTCCAGAAGCGATTCCATTCGTCGGATTCCTGGTGGATGAACTGGAAGTCGCTCATCACCTCGGGGGATACGGGGATCTCGTCCCGGGGGTCGCCGGAGTCGTAGAAGATGAACTCGCGTTTCTTTGCTTTCCTGCCCTGCGTGTAGTCCTTCCCCGGCTGGCCGGTGACCACCACATGGCCTTGGTATGGTCCACGCTCAAGGTCGAGGTCGATGGCATCGACCTGACCGTTTTTGCGTTTGGGGCCAATGTCGAAGCGGATTTCCGGCAGGGTCCCAATTAACTCATACCGTTCCAGTGCGGTTTTCTTTTCTTTCCATTGGTCTTCGGGGACGCCCAGCGTGCGGACCAGATCTTTCTGGTGCAGGCGAACGAAGCTCACGGGACGGATGTACCAGGCGCCCTCGCGGTAGCGCAGCCAGCCTGCTTGCACCGGTGCCTTCATCTCCTTCATGTAGAAGTTGTTCGCATCGGTGAGGTCGCGCACCCCCAGGCGCTGGTCCTCCACCTCGCGGAAATGGCCGAACGCGGCGATCTCGAGCACGTTGCGCAGCATGCCCTTGAGGCTGCTGGGCGGCACGGCCGGACGACGGTCCGGCGTGCGGGCGAAGTGGACCTTGCCGGGTTCGCGTTCCCTTTCGCTGCTCGGGGTCTGCTCGCCGCCGACACTCAGCGGGGTGTGCGCGGTCAGGCGGATGCGGATCTCTCCGCTCCAGCCATCCCGGAACGGGTGGTCGTGGCTCACGTGCGCGTGCCAGTCCGGGCGCAGCACGAACGGGGTGAGCGGCACAAAGTTGTAGGGCAGGTTGAGGGTCATGCCCGGTCCTCCTTGAATCCGTCGAATACGGCCAGTACGGCCTCGGGGGTGGCGTCGTCGGCCGGATCGCCGTCGGTGTGCCCGGCGAAGCCGTACAGGCGCAGGTAACGCAGGGGCGCGGGTGCCCGATGGTCGTTGAGATGGATGACCGTCTCGGCCAGATAACCGGGGTCCGTGTCTGTCTCTTCGATCCGGAAGCAGTGCAGGCGCCAGCCGTCGCCGCCCCGGTATTCGAGCTGCCAGCGCGTCCCGTCCGCCGCCAGGCCTTCGCCCTCCAGCGGCGGCATGCCGTCCACGGGCTCGGCGGGCAGGATGTGGACCTCGGCGGGCCACTGCATCCAGCCCCGGTCGTTGCACAGCGCACGACAGCGCTCGTGCACGGTGGTCGAGTCCAGGTCCTCGCAGTCGTGCTTCAGGCGCACGGGGGTCAGCGCGGGCGGGGTCCATTCCCAGCCCTGCTCCTCGCAGGCCCGAAGGAAGCGGCGGTGGTCGGCGAGCAGCGATTCGAGACGGTTCATCGGGCGGTGTCTCCTTCGGCGTTGAGCGTTGGCGCGTCCTGGCCGGCGACCCAGGCCCCGTCGTCGTTCCATTCGGGATCGTGTTCGGCGGCAAATCCGCCCAGCCCGCGGCTGCCGCCGGCGCCCAGCGGCAACCAGCCGCGCGCGAGGTCGCGCAGGGCGAGATCCAGGGCCTCGCGCACCTCCACTGGGACCGGGATGTCCCGGCGCGGCAGGATATGCAGGCGCAGCGGCAGGCGACTGCGCCAGAGCTGTTCCTCCTGGAACAGGGCGCCGCGCTGGACACCGCCGGTGAAACGGTCGATGCGATTGTGCAGCGGTGCGTGGACCTGCGGATCGGGTTCCAGATAGGTGTCGTTGATAATGACGGCACCGGCGAGCCCGGAGGCATCGCGGTCGCTGGCGTGGCCGAACAGGCAGCGCACTGCCTCGCTGCGTTCCGCATCGGGCGGTGGCCCGTCGGGGTTGATGAACTCCCCGGTCAGGCGACGGTGGTGGAAGGCCACCCGATGGGCGAGCGCGCCCTTGATCGCCGAGGCGGGCACCACCGGCCGGGGCCGGGTCCAGGTGCCGCGTCCGTCGCGCCATTCGATCACGGGCTCGCTCTGCGGGAGCATGTTGTCGGGTTCTTTCGTGCCCGAGTACTCGCCGAGCGGGTGCTCGCCGCCCCCGATGCGCCAGCCGGCTTCGGCCTGCAGATCGAGCTCCACGCCGGGGATGCGAAACGCGGTGTCTCCGGGCGTGAGGGGCTGCAGCCCGTCGCGGCTGGCGCGGTGGCGCGGGCGGTTGCGAAATCCTTCGCGGCCTTCGGGGGTGCGCAGGTCCCAGCGCGCCATGTGGAGTTCGGCCACCCGGAACGCGCCCGAACCCGCGCGGGTGCCGCGGCCCAGACGCAGGGCCGGGGACTGCAGCAGGCGCAGCAGCCCGTCCCATTCCCGGGAGGCGGCGTCCGAGCCGTCGCTCCAGTGGCCGAGCAGGAAGGTATAGCGGGTGCCGCGCGGAGCGAGCGTGACATCGAACTTGCCGCGGTCATCGGCGGCGCCCCGGTGGTTGAGCCGGACCCGTTGCCGAATCAGCGGATGGTTCAGGCTCAGCCGCGAGAGCAGTTCGTCGTCATCGACGTCCTCGCGCAGGCCTTCCACGGGCCGGTCGTGGCTGTCGTGCACCAGCCCCCAGAAGACCTGTACGCGCGAGATGCGCCCTTCGCCGCGTCCTTCGCCTTCGAGGTGGCCGAACAGCCGGTCGGCGACGGTGTCGCCGTATTCGTCCGCGCAGGCGTGGCGCAGCACGCCGGCCAGTCCACTGGCGGGCAGGGTAGGGAGGTGATTCGCGTCCCGCATCAGGACCAGGTCATGCGTGGCATCGCCGGCACCCGAGCCGATCGCGTGCGGGGTGTCGGCTTCCAGGGTGACGCGGGCAAAGTCGTGTACCGGGAGTTCGGGGATCATGCCTGCGGCTCCTTGGTTGCGTGCCCTTCCACGGCACGGGTCCATTCGGGGGTCTGGCCCAGCGATGCCAGCCGCACCACCACCTCGGACAGCAGCTCCGGGACATTGCGATGAATCGCCTCCAGTTGAGCTTTGAGGCGCACTCCCAGGACGTCTTCTTGCCTGGGACCCAGTTTGAGTTGCCATCCCGAACGCGTACGCACGATGGCGTCTTCGGGGGGCTCGCGATCCTTGGTGGCCCCGGAGTCCTTGGGCGGCGGGAACAGGGCGCGCCACAGGCCGTCCGGGTCGCCCCGGTGGCGGTTGGCGGCGTCGCGCAAACGGCCCCACTGGCTGCGCCCGGGGACCTCGTCCTCCGCCAGGGGCGCATTGGGCGGGATCCCCTGCCAGCTGCGGGCCTCGTCAAGGGATGCGATCAGGGCCTCGAAGACCCGCCGGGCACGGTGCTCGGCGTCGAATTCGAGGAACTCGGTGCGGGCCATCCGGCGCAGCCGGCGCAGCAGCGCGGTGTCGGGTGCCGCCGGGACCGAGCGGGTGTCCGTGGTTCGCGCAGCGGGCGCCTCCACCTGCAGGGACTTGTCGGCGAGCATCTGCGGCCGGGCGACGGCCTGGCCCAGGCCGGCCTCGCGGTAGTGCCCGAGGCCGTGTTCCAGCGCGGGCAGGGCCTCGGGCGGGGTGCCGGCGGGCAGGGTGTAATGCAGCACACTGCCGCGGGCGATCACCTGGCGGTCGGCATCCCGCCCCCGGCGCTTGCCGTTGTACGGGCTGTAGCTGCGCGTGCGCAGGAAACTCTTCTGGTGGTCCCACTCGGCGCCTTCGGGCAGGCCGAGGTACTGCGGTCGGGGCTGCAGGGTGGGCTGCCCGCGTTCGTCACGCAGCGCCAGATCGGACAGCAGCCACAGGGTCAGGGTGTTGTCAGAACCGCCAACGCTGGCCGGATGCGGCGGCGCCTGGTCCAGCGGCTCGATTTGCACGCGGCCGAACTCGGCGCTGCGCGAGCGGCCGAGACGCGCGGGGCCGTTCAGACATTGGTGCAGGCGCTGCACGAGCGCCTCGTCCAGGGTGTCGTCGGTCTGCAGCTCGAAGACAAAGCTCTGCCCGCGCTCCAGGGCTTCGTAGCCGAACAACTGGCCTTCTTCGACCCGGCCGGTCTCCGGCGCGATGGCGGTCTTGAGTGACTGTCGGGTGCGCGGGCGGATCCACCGACCGCAGGCATCGACATGGCCGCCACGCAGCTGGCGGGGCTGGCGCCCGTCCTCGGGTTCGCGATGCATGAGGTTGAGCACCCGGTCGCGGTCCAGACGGGCGTGACCGCTTCCCGCAACCTTCTGCTTGGCGTCTTCGTTCTTGTAGTGGTGAAGGGCGAGCGGCACCGGCCAGGCGGGGGTGCCGGGTTCGCTTTCGGGCAGGGCGTCGCAGAAGCGGACCCCCCCGCCGTGAAACACCTGCCAGGCCTGATCGGGGGCCAGGCTGGCGTACAGCCGGCCCGCCGCCAGGCCCAGAAAGAGGCTGCCCGGCAGATGATCGAGGGTTTCGTGTTCGCCTGCGGTGGCGGCAGACCGGCTGACGATCACGTCCTGCTCCAGGGTGACGCGGAAGGCGTGGCGCGTGGCACTCATGACGGATCCCTCAGGCTGAGTTCGGCCTCACCCAGGCCGCGGTTGCGTTCGGCGCCGACGGCGCTGATCAGCGGCAGGACGCCTTCCAGCGTGCTCCACAGATCGGCTTCATCGAGCGCGCGCTGCTGTTGCCGACGCAGTTCCTCTTCCAGCGAGGTTACCTCCAGGCCCAGTGGCGTCTGCAGCTGCATGGGGAGGGCGACCTCGGTGCCCCGCAGGGTCTTGTCGCTGGCGCTGCCCTGTCGGTTGATGGCCGTGCGATGGACGTCCCGGAACAGGAACGGCCGCAGCTGCGGGCCATCGGTGTCGGGATGGGCGAGGAATGCTCGCTCGGGCTCCGGCAGCGTGGCGTCATCCACCTGCAGCATCCCCGGCCGGGTGGCGGAGCGCGCCTCCTGGCCGCTGCGGGAGCCGAACAGGAGTTCTTCCACGTTTCCGGCAGGGCCGTCGGGCAGGGTGACCCCGTCGAACCAGTTCCAGGTGCCGGCGCAGCGCATCGCATGGCGCAGCAGGCCCTTGAGATGGCGGCCGGGGATGACCGGCAGGCCGTCACGGTCGCGTGCGGTGAGTGCGTCGAGATGCGTACCGGCGGAATGGCCGCTGCCACAGTGCCAGTAGCCGTGCAGCTGCACGGTCAGGGTCTTCGTCGACATCAGGCGGTCTCCTTCCGGGTGTCTTGCCTGTGGAGGGCCAGCAGCGCCAGCAGGTCGCCCAGCGGGCTGTAGCGCTCCCGGCTCCCTCCGTCGCGGTCGCCGTCACGCTCGGGGCCGAACGGGAGATCGTGTTCATCGGCCCGGCCGACCAGCGCTTCCAGGTGGCGGTCGAACTCGTGCAGTGCCCGGGCCGCCGGGGCTTCGGCCAGGGCGCGCCAGCGGTTGTATTCCTTGCGCGCAAGCTCGGGGCTTTCGTGGATGCGGGTGGCGAGCTGGCGCAGGCGCGCGGCGTTGAGGGCACCGTCCTGCAGGTGCTCGACAAGATCACGCAGCGTTTGCAGCCTCGGCAGGCCGGCGGCGTCCACCTGGCCTACCGCGTAAGCCGGGAGGCCCAGGTGATAGACCGTGTTGTGCGTCGACTCGTAGCGTTCCATCTCCTGACTACTCAGGGCCGCGGCATCGTCCGCCAGGCTGGTCTGGATCCGGTGGAAGGCGATGGATGACGGCACTGTCGCCTCCTCGGTGGCCGAGCGCGACTGCTGCTTGGCACGGTCGCACAGGCTTTCCGCCAGCTGATAGCCGCGGGCGAACGGTTGCCCGGACTTGAGATAGGTGATGCCGGCACAGGCGGTCAGCCGTTCTGGCAGGCGCTCGATGACATCGTCCGGTGTGCCGGCCTCCTTCAGTTGTCCGCGAAGGGTCTGCAGCATGCGTTCGGATTCGCGCTCGAAGGCCTCGATGAAGTTCTCGGTGAAGTCCAGTGCAAGGTCGGCGCGCACCAGAAGGGTCAGGTCGTCACCCCCCAGAACCAGCGGGCGTGCGGGGTAGACGCCGTCGTTGATCTGCGGCTGCAGCACGTCCTGCGTGGCGCTGCGGGCGGCGTCGCCCGTGGCTGCGTCCAGCCCTTCCGAGAAGGCGCGGTAAAGCCGGACGTAGTGTTCGGGGGCGTGTCCGGTGGCGTCTCCCAGTACCCGCAGGATCTGGCCCAGGCCGTTGCCGTCCGCGTGGATGAGCCCGACCATGCCGTCTTCGCCCAGCGGGAAGCGCCGCGATCCGGGCTCGTCCTGTTCGAAGTTCCGGGGCCACTCGGCCCGGTCATCCGGGTCGAACTTGTGCGCCAGACCCGCGTGTTCCGACCGAGCGAACTGCCGCTTGACCCGAGTGGCGGCATCCACCGGTTCCCGGTCACGCTTGCGGTCCCGGGCCACGGCGACCTCGCCGGTACGGGCGTTGCGCTCGGCGACGGGCGCCGGGTTCGGCAGCGCGGCGGGGCGCAGGTTGCGCATGCCGGCAAGCGTGTCGATCCCCGTGTTGATGGCCCCCTTCACCGACTCACCCGAGCAGATGCAGTCCACCCGCTCGATGCCGGGCAGGAGCTGGGCCACCAGCGTGCGCCACAGGGCCCGGAAGCGCCGGGCGGTCTCTGCGTCCTCGAACACCAGGTACAGGGCACCACCGGCCCGCCGCGGTGCCGGCAGCGACTCGGGTTCCACCTCGCAGGCGCGCAGGGCCTGGTCGAGGATGCCACGCGAGAGCTCGTCCAGCAGGTCGCTCCCCGCCACCATGTCGGCCAGGCGGCCGGAGGCGAAGAGGAATGGCTGGATGGAGCGGGCTTCGAACAGATAGGCGTGGTAGCGCATAGGTCCTTCCTTGACGGGCCGGAGGCCTTGCCTCCTGGCGGCGGGGACGATTTTTTGCTGGAGGGTACAAAAAAAATGCGGATGCGGCAGCTGCGAAAAGGTTGTGGCCGGACTCGGGAAGTATCTCGGTGGAGGGCGTAGCGGCGGTATGTGCGGCACTCGGCGGAAATACCGCTGACACGCGGAGGTTCGAGTCGCGCGCGTTCCGGGTAACCGGTCGGACGTAAACCGCATCCGCGAGGTGCGGCCCCGGAAGGTCTTAATCCCCTTTCAGTCGGGGCATCGGTCGGACGAACGCGCCACAGAACCCGAACGGATTTAATCGTCTTAATCCCCTTTCAGTCGGGGCATCGGTCGGACCAACGCCAACTCCGGGTCCGCTTCCAGCGGGGTCTTAATCCCCTTTCAGTCGGGGCATCGGTCGGACGTAACACTCCGTCGGCCCGGGCGAGAAGCCCGGTCTTAATCCCCTTTCAGTCGGGGCATCGGTCGGACCCCGGATCCCGTGGAGGAAGCGGATTCCGTGGAAGTCTTAATCCCCTTTCAGTCGGGGCATCGGTCGGACTCTGACGGGGCGGAGGGCGCGCTTGCGCCCTCGTCTTAATCCCCTTTCAGTCGGGGCATCGGTCGGACCATTCGGGCGTTGCTGGAAAGCAACGGGCCGATGGTCTTAATCCCCTTTCAGTCGGGGCATCGGTCGGACCTATCACGGGGTCAACGTCATGCTCCTGTGGATGTCTTAATCCCCTTTCAGTCGGGGCATCGGTCGGACAAAATGAAAATAGAAGTAGGGGAAATCTTCCGAGGTCTTAATCCCCTTTCAGTCGGGGCATCGGTCGGACGACCTGGGCGAGGACGTCGAAGTCCGAGTCATTGTCTTAATCCCCTTTCAGTCGGGGCATCGGTCGGACTCTTCCGCTTCGTAGATAAGCCGTAGATTCAGCGGCTTGCGACGTCCAGTCCTGCACCAATCTGGTGCAGAAAAAGTTTGCTTGTTGAGTCGGGGTAACCACGGCCAAAGGCTAGCCCGCCGGAGAGGTGCCACGCAAGGTCCGACGGCTCGACAATCCCGACAAGCTTGCCGGGCCGGACACGGCGGCGCGCACGGTGGAGGATCGTAATTGCCAATTCATCGAATCGAAAGGAGCCGCACCATGCGACGTCGACCCGCGATCATTGCTTACGACATCAGCAGCCCCTTGCGCCGTCGGCGCGTTCACCGGCAGTTGGTCCAGTGGCGTATCGATGGCCAGAAATCGGTCCACGAATGCCTTCTTGCCCCGCAGGAAGCGGACGAGCTCTACCTCCAGCTCGGTGAGCTGATTGACCCGGACAAGGATCGTCTTCTGCTGGCCTGGTTGACGCCGAATGCCCCGATCGAGGCGCGGGGCAGTGGCGACAGCGAGAGCCTGTTTCGCCGGATGCTGAGGGTCGGATGATGCATGGGGATAAGTGGTATCTGGTCGCCTATGACATCCGTTGCCCGCGGCGCTTGCGTCGGGTCCAGCGCGAAATCGTAAAGGACGCTCAGGGTTTGCAGCAGTCGGTCTACCTGGTGCGCGGAAGCCGGCAGTATCTGCAGGAGCTTCTGGGCCGACTTGAGGGGCACATGGAACCGTCGGTGGATGATCTGAGGGCCTATCCCGTGCCGCACCCGGCTCGACTCTGGTGTGGCGGCGCAATGGTCAGTGCAAGCGTTGAACGCAATGAGTCGGTCGAGGCCATCGGCGTGTGGTGGGACTGGTTGTCGGAACGGATACGGCGCTGGCGGGCGTCCGCATGAGTGACGGACTCTGGTTGATCGTCGACCGTCGCGGGGCCACGCTCTCGGTTGAACACCAGTCGGTGCGGGTGGATGAGCCGGACGGTTCGTTTCGGCGAGTGCCTCCGGCGCTGCTGGAGGCGGTCGTGATCCATGGCAGGAATTCCGTCGCCAGCGACGTGTGGCGCTTGTTGGCCGGCCAGGGAGTTCCGGCGGTGTTGTTGCCGGGACGGGGCCATGGCCCCGCGGCCTGGGTGGGTGGCGGGCTGGGCGGATCGTTGAACATCCGCAGGAGTCAGTTCAGGGCTGCCGAGGACGCTCAAGGCTGCTTGCTCCTTGCGCGTCGAATGGTGCAACGGAAGTTCCGGGGATACATGGATGCCTTGATCTGGGCCGGGCACGGCGAGTCGACCTTTCAGAACCGACTGCTTGAGCTGCAGTCCCACCTCGACGAGGCGGTAACGCTCGAACATGTTCGAGGGCTGGAGGGAGCAGCGGCGCGGTTCTGGTATGACTGGCTGGCTGAACGAATTCCCGAGGAATGGCGATTCCTTGGGAGAAACCGCCGTCCACCCCGGGATCCCGTCAACGCGATGCTGTCTCTGGGCTATACGCTGCTGGCGACTCAGGCGCACTCACGGGTCGAAGCGGCTGGTCTGGATGTGCATCTGGGCTTTCTGCATCAGCCGGTACCGGGCCGCCCGGCGCTGGCGCTGGATGTGATGGAGCCGCTCCGGCCCTGGGTGGATCTGTTCGTACTGGGGCTGCTCGATCGTGTGGTGGGGCCCGCCGATTTTTCCAACAACGATCTCGATGGTTGCCGCCTGCACAAGGAACCGCGAGGCCGCTTTTATTCTGCCTGGGCGTACTGGAACCGCGAGGTTCCGCCCGCCGTGTCCGGCGATGACGACGTGGAATCGGTGTCAGGCAAGGGGGTGGGTGCGTGGCTGCAAGCGGAAGTCCGGTCGCTGCGGGCAGAGCTCGAGTCGATCCGGCAGGAGATCTCGGCATGAACGCCTTGCTGGACTCCATGGTGGATCCGGAGAACGTACAGAAGGCCTGGCGCAGGGTGCGCCGCGACCGGGCTCCCTGGTCGCCAGAGGTCAACCGGGAACATCTGGACCAGGCGCTGCCTCGCCACCTGCTGCGGTTGGTTCAGGACCTGCAAACCGGGCGGTATCGGCCAGGAGCAATGCGTCAGTTTGCTGTGGCCAAGGGCGACGGCGGGCGGCGTGTGATTTCCGCCCAGTACCTTCGGGACAAGCTCGCCCAACGTATGGCGCATCAGGTGCTCGAACCGCGGGTCGAACCGTTCCTGCATCCCGACAGTTTTGGCTATCGACCGGGGCGCGGTGTTCCGCATGCGCTCCATCGCGTGCGTGAGCGGATTGCCACGGGGTTGGACTGGGTGGTGGACGCAGATATTCGCTCGTTCTTCGATCAGGTGCCGCACCGCGGCGTACGTCGGGAGCTGAAGCGTTTCGTACGCGATCGCGGCTTGCGGCGCCTGATTGATCGCTGGCTTGTCGCGGGCAGCCATTCCGCCTCGTTGGCCGGATCCCGGAGAGGAGTGCCACAAGGAGCGGTTTTGTCACCGCTGCTTTGTAATATCTTCCTCGACCGCCTTGATCGCAGTCTGGCGGATGCCGGCATCCCGTTCGTCCGCTACGCGGATGATTTTCTTCTACTCGCTGCGACCCGGACCGACGCTGAACGGGCGCGCAGTCATGTGGATCGTTGCCTTCGGCGGATGGGACTCGAACTGCACCCGGACAAAACCCGCGTCTCCAGGGTTTCGCCGCGCGTACGGTTTCTCGGGGAGCCCGTTGTGCGTCGGTCGCGGGCTACCCGCAAACGCCGGCAGTGATCGTACCTAGGGTCCGCGAGTGGAAGGCCGGATCTCGATTTTCTCCGGGTCCAACGTGAGCTGGTATCGGACGCGAGGCCGGGAGCCCGTTTGCTGAATCCGGTAGGCCTCGGCGGCGGGGCCCAGTTTGTTCAGCTCCCTGTTGACGTGGGACTTGCGCTGGTCGAAATAGTCCGGAGGCATTCCTTCTTTGACGGCTTTCTCGACGCGCTCACGATCGCCCGCCATGGGGTTGGAAATGTCGTAGTATGCCTGAAGAAACTGCTGTGCGTACTCGGGGCCGACTTCCTGGCGGGCTACAGGCGGCTCACCATTGCGAGCGCGGCGTGCCAGCCAGAGATAAAACGCGAAATTGACCGGGCTGAGAGTGAGCGTCTCGTCGCGACAGTGAATTTCCAGACGCTCCAGGTCCAGTTCCAGACGCGGCGGCTTGAGGCTCGCCTGCGCCCGGTTGATCGCTTCGGAGAAACCGACCCCTTCCTCTACCAGAAGATCGGAGAGTCCGCCGCGCAGACGAACAAACGGGATTTGGGCGAGGGTGATTTCCGCGTCGCTGGTACGGATCGGCTTTTGTTCCCGCGTATACAGTACAACCGGGGTGTGCGGTGGGTAGAAGAACTGGTAGTGACCCTCGAACGGCTCGGAAACCAGAACGTGGGAAAGTTCATCCTGCGGTCGCCCAAACAGCGATAGCGCATAGCCAAGGTAATAGCCCATTGTCTTGCGCCCGCCCGCGATGGACGCGTGCAGCGTTAGCTGAGGATCCTGGGTCAGGCGGCGCACGAGGTCGACGATCAGGTCGGCCGCAGCTTCATTGTGGGCGGGATCCCGGATGTCATCCAGTGGTTGGCCGTGCTGGTCACGTATGACATGAATGGTTTCGGCGCTGAAGTCAATCTGTTCGGGATCCAGACCGTAATCAGCGCAAAGACGGTAGAAATACCCTTGCGAGGGGTCGAGAAGAGTGAGGCGGGCGCGTTCGGCTCCCTCCTGGGTGGTCACGACATGGATGGAGTCGGGGACAAAAGCGGGATCACGCTGCACGGCAAGTCCGTAGAGTGTTTCCGTGATGATCTGGGGTGCGAGCCCCGCCACGCAAAGAAGCGCGTTGCGGGGCGTAGAGTGGGTTTCGGCGCTTTCCATGGCTTCGTGGTTTCCGTGGTTGGTGTTTGTGTTCTGGGTTGTTACCGGCACAGGGTCTTTCAATGGCCGCCGTATTGGGGCGGACCGGAGGTCCGGTATGGCCGAACGGCGGGCCGGCGATCACCTGCCGAAGGGCGGATGTTCAGTCGTCCTCGTGGCTGGGTGGCGAATGTTCGTTATCGGCGTCAGGGCCGTATATCCACCAGGGCAACGACGACGAACGGGGACTCTTGTTCCCGAATCCGCGATGCGTCTCGCGTGGCTCGTTGTTTTCCGCCGCCTTCTCGGCCAGGTTTTGACTGGCATCCGCTGCTTTCTGGAGGCCGGCCCCGATTCGATCGAGGTGATCGAGTACCGTGTCAATGAAGGATTGTTCCTCCGGCGGCGTTTCCTCTTCCGAGTCCTGGTTGTCGGGAGTCGGTTTCTCGTTGCTCATCAGGGACTCTCCTGTTTTCTGAAGAATTCAGGGGGGCAGAAGCTTGTGCAGGGTACCTGTGTTCAGAATGCCCCCGCCGTAGATGGATCGCGGCGCGGTCTGCCTGCCATCCATCAGGGTGCCACGCGGTAAGTCCTTCCGTGTTTGATCAGACGGACTTGCTGTCCGGCTTGAAACGTCTGATCGTCTCCCTGCGTCACTACAACGTGGCTGCCGTCGTCTTTTCTAACCTCGATTTCCAGGCCGCTCTGGGTTGCGAGTTCTCGGTCCACCCGGGACCCGGCAATCGCGCCGGCCCCGGCCCCGACAACGCGGGCAAGATCCCGGCCGGACCCGCCGCCCACATTGTCCCCGAGCAGAGCGCCGGCAGCGGCACCGGCGCTGGCACCGACCCCGCCACGCCGACCGAACGCGGACCGTGCGTCCTCGCGGATCCGTACTTGCCGAACATCGACCACCTCACCGGTCTGCACTGTCCCGGTCGACCGGGTTTGTCCGGTTTCGTAATCACCGGAACCTACGGGGGTGTTGGCGCAACCGGTGGCCCCAATGCCAATGAACAGCGCGAGCGACAGTTTGGCCATCCCGTTAAGCATCCTGTGTCTCCTTCGGCCAGTTTCTGGCTGTGTTGACCTCGAATGCAACGATAACGGGCGGTGCCAAAGGTGTCCGGGCCGGCAACCTTGCGGGACTCGTCAGAACGGAGTGTCGGTCCATGTTCGGCTACCGGCCCGTCCACGTTCGGTTCCTGCCCATATAGCCCCGATGCCGGCCAGATTCCCCCGGTACGAATCTGACCGGCCCGGAGCAAAGCGCTGTATGCGCACCTCATTCAGCGCGACCCCCCGTGAACGATATTGGGAGGCTGCCATCGTCCGATTGGGGAATTCCCGCTAGATATTCAGGATTCGGCCGGGATCGACAAGGTTGTCGTTCCGGAAGCGGTCTAGCAGGTCGGGATACGGTAACGCTATCGGTATGCACTGCAGACTGAATTGCGAGGAAAACAATAAGGAGGCGACATGAAGAGGACTCTTCTTGTGGCGGGCGTCAGCGCGGCGCTTGCGGTACTGGCGACCGGGTGCGACTCGTATCCCACGGAGGCCGAGATCGATTTCGATGCGTTGGAGTCGGAAGAGGAACGTGCAGTGGCCCGGATGATTTGGGTCGAATTCGAGGAAACGCTCGAAACGGGCTGGTCGTTCATGCTTTCGACCGAGGTTGAGGCGGAGCTGGAGCCGGTGGCCGCTCATCTCGAGGAACTGTCCGATTATCTGGACACCCCCGGTGACGGTTCGAAACCGGAATTGTTGTACGAAGGCCCGGAAAGCGAGGCCCTGCGCGCGGCGCACTCCGAGTACCTGGAAGTCCGGCGCTCGATCAAGGCCGAACGGGAAGAGGAAATCGAGGCGCGGCGGGAGGAGCTCTCGCAGGAGCTGTCGTCGATCGACGCCGATCTTGCGGAAACGGAGGAGGCGATCGAAGCGCGCGAAGCAATGCTGCGGGACGAAGTGGAAGCGGTGAGCGAGCTCGAGGACGAGATCGAGGAAGCCGAACAGGAGTTCGAAGACATCCGCGAGACGGTCCGCCAGGAACTGAACGAGGCGATCGAGGCAGAAGATCTGCCCATCAACACGCTGGACCACCTGCGTCGTTATTCGTGGCGTGAGTGGGAGAAGGGGCCGGGGGAGGAATGCCCACGGCCGGACAGCTCACTTACCGTGGATGCTCGAGACTCCCACGGAGTATGCCTTTTCGCGACCCCGACGCCCTACCGTGATCCATCGCCCTTCGATGGTGGCGAAGGGGTCAATGAGGTCCTGGACCCGATCCTGGCTTCGAGGCTGCTGGAGGCCTACGAGGTGACAGAGGAGCTCGGTCCGATTGGACGCAACGCACCCGAGGACAGTCTCCGGGGCGAGCTTCGCCAGGCTCGACAAACGCTCTCCGAGCGTCAGAACGAGGCGGACTCGAAGCATGGAAGTGCGCGCGATCTCAACCGGAAACACTCACGTTCCGAACGCGAGCGAGAGCGTGTTCAGGGGCGCCTGGACGGAGTGGAACGTGCGGAACCGAACGTGCAGTCCTTCGAGGTTCGGGAAGAGCAGCAGGCTCTCCAGCGGTCGCGTCGTGAGTATCGCGATGCGTTGATCCGGACGACCGTGGAAGACCACGCCCAACCGGCGGGGGAGATGACCGACGAGGGGACGTTCCCGGTCGAGGGGAAGGAAGGCATGGTCGTGGCCGTGATGGCGGCTCAGGATGCCCGTGCCTCGCAATCCTGGGAATGGTCGATCTCCCTGTTCACAACCCCGCTCGAAGAAGAGATGGCCGACCGGAACCGAGTGCCGATTGACCCCGTTGAAGGCGAAGCCGGCCGGGCCGTGTTCGACGAGAAAGACCGGGACACGATGACCCGGGAGGCCTATCTGGTGGTCGGTCAGGAGCTGATGGATTGAGACCCGAACGCGGTCGACATTCCGCGTGATTCGAAAACAAGAAATTGGGGCCAGCCTTGTGCAGCGCACGCAGGGCTGGCCCCGGCAACAACCAGGGAGATCCGAATCATGATGATTTCAATAGACCCTGAATTCAGGGACCGTTTTCGTCCCACCTTCGTGGCCGTCGCCGTGTCGGCGGCAATCGTGGCACTGTCCGGCTGCGCCAGTAGCGGTGGAAGCAGTAGCAATGGTGGTGGAGGTGGCTCCGACAACGGCGAGGAAGAAGATACACGCGTACTGCCAACCTACGATCAGCAGGCGATCCTGGATGATGACGGGGACACCGTGGAAGTCCAGGTCGCGGTCATCGATACTGAATTCCGTCCGAGTCATGAAGAATTCGATGGCCGTGTGTCGGGCACGAAGGCCGTGGCGGGCTACCGGGATAGCGTGGAAGCCACGGAAGATGATGACGGGAATCCGGATTATGTCCATGGAACCCCGGTTGCAGCCCTGCTCGGTGGGCAAGAATTCGGGATCAGCGGGAATGCCCGAATGGAGCTGATTGCTGCAGCGAATGAAGATGGGGTGGTTTTTGGTGGTCAAGTGGTTGAAGGAATCGCCCATGCCGTCGAGGAAGGGGCCCGTGTCATCAATGCGTCTCTGTCCGGGCAATGGTCGGCATGGGATCGCAAAGAAACGGTGGGGCATCTTCAAGAGGTCACGTACGAAAAACCGCAGGAAGATGGCGAAAGCCAAACCATCGAGGTGGGTACGGCGGGGGTAGTCGGCGCCGGGAACGACGGGAGCAACCTCAGCGAAGACGATGGGCCCGATGATCCGTATATCGACCACGAAGGGTTCGATTACCTGGATGAAGTCTGGGAACAAATCCTGATTGCGGGCGGTTCGCGGGGGTGGAAGAAAAACGTGAACAGCAACTACCCGGGCCAGGATGAAGAAATCCAGGATCGGTTCCTGGTGGCGCCTTACACGGCGCGTTCGGCAACGAATACCGACGACGACGCCGAAGGGATGTTCAACGGCACCTCGTTCGCGACCCCGCGGATTGCCGGCATGGTGACCGGAATCATCGCGCAGTGGCCGCATCTGGACGCATCCGAGGCCACCGGGCGTCTGCTCGAGACGGCCAGCCAGGAGTCGGAGCTTTATGAAGAAAACGACTGCGGGCCGAACGAAGACCTGAACTGCGGCTATTACTATCTCGGCCAGGGTCATGCGGATTTCGAGGCCGCTCTGGAACCGAAAGGCGATGTCGTCCAGCCGGCCGGCGAACAGGTCGAGGATGACGAAAGCCACGATGTTCAGGAGAGCTACGCGTCCTGGTCGCACGCGTTCGGCAACGGCTTCCAGGCGGACGAAGAGCTGTTCGACGGCGCGGTCGCGTTCGACGAACTGGGTCGCGACTACCGCGTGGACCTGAGCGGGCATCATGCGGGCGGGTTCGCGCTGGACACGCATGTCCGTCAGCGGCTGGAAACGCACCTGGGGAACGCCTCGGTGGCGGGTGACGAATCCATCGAGATCGCCGAAGGCGTCAGCATGGCCGCGCGCCATGCGGATTCCGGAGAACTGCTCACCGGTCGTTTCGACATGGACTTCGACGGTACCCGCGTGTCCGCGTTCGGCTTCCAGGGTGGAGAAGAAAACCCGATGGAGACCGTGCTGGAGGGGGCGGATACCGCCATGCTGTCCAGCACCACGCCGCAGTTCACCCACAGTCTGGACGATGTGGCCGGCGTCGCCGCCGAGGTGGGCCTGACCGATACGTTCAGCGTCAGCGCGGAATACTGGTCCGGGCGTTCGGATGAAGATCCGGCCGAGCGCATGCTGAGCGAAGACACGGTGGGTCTGTCGGATTACGGCGTGGACCGCCAGGACGTCGCCCTGCACATGCAGGCCACGGACGAACTGCGGCTGTCGCTGGGTCAGGGCATGCTGCGTGAGGACAACGGCATGCTGGGCTCTCGTGGCTATGGTGCGCTGAACCTGGGTGACGAACACGAGCTGCATGTCACCAGCTTCGGGGCGGAATATGCCGTGTCGGATCGACTGAGCGTGACGGGTCAGTACGAGTACGGCCAGGGCCGTATGGACGGCGGTGCCGGCATGATCCGCTCCATCGACAACCTGCGCACCGAACAGGCCACCCTGGGCGTGGCGTGGGACGGCGATGACCATCAGGTCGCGCTCATGGCGAACCAGCCGATGCGGGTGACCGGTGGGGAGATCGAGGCCAGTGTGCCGGTCGGCCGAACGGTGGATGGTGAGGTGGTTCGCGAGGACCGCACGGCCAGCATTGGCACCGACGGTCGGCAGACGGACATCGAGCTGGGCTACAGCTTCATGCCCGACCGGGACAGCCGGTTCAACGCCAATCTGCTGTACATGGACCAGCCGAACCATGACCCGAACGCCTCGGGTGAATGGGCCGGTGCCGTGACCTACGCGGTGCGGTTCTGATGGCGGCTCGATATGCCATGACCCTCATGGTGGCCCTCGCGGGGGCCACCATGCTTTCCGCCTGTGCCGGCGGCGGTCAGGCCGGGGTCGGAACCCACGAATCGAAGGCCGGCGAATCGGAGCCCAGCGTTCGCTATGTCCCGATTGGCCGGGACGAGGGCGGGTGCATGCAGTATCGCCCGGAACCGCTGAAAGAAGATGTCGCGGTGCCGGCGGCGATCTTCTTCTGGGATGGGGAGGGCTACACCACCAACCGTGATCGGTGCGTACCGGAGGAGCCGAAACCGTGAGCGAGGCCGTGAAAAAGGGGTGGCTGGCATACCCTTCGGGACGAACAGGCCTGTACAACCGTCAGATCGGGCAAAAAAGCGTCGCGGCATCGAACGCCGGTGGAGACACTCAAGGCATGGCAACAGGAACGCCCCGATTTGTTTCGTAAACGGGTATAGAACCAGCCGGGATCTGATAATTGGTAATTCACGAGAAAGGTTCGAATCCTGCCGGGGACGCCACATTTTACCGCTCTCGATTTTCCGTCCCCGGGCGACGCGGAACGGCGCATTCCTGACTACACTCAAAGGACATGACCTCCACGTGACGAACGTGAGGGCCGTGCAACCACGTCAAGGAGCGGTTCATGAACAACAGCTTTGCCCCCATCCAGACTCGCCCGCTGTCCGCGGATACCGCCGTGCTGCGTTGCGACGGCGTGCTGGCGCCACGGGTGACGCCGGAATCACCGGCTGACCGCGCGATGACCGACCTGCGCAAGGTGCCGGCGGTGACCGCTACCGCGGAGATGCAAGCCGACGAGGCCCTCCAGCGGATGATCCATGCAGGAGTGCGTCTGTTGCTGGTGGTGGACGGCCGGGATTCGGTGAAGGGTGTGGTGACCGCGCGCGACATCATGGGCGAGCGGCCGGTGAAGGCCGCACAGGACGAAGGGATCCCGCGTGACGCGGTGCAAGTAAAACACGTGATGAGCAAGGTCAGCGAACTGGAGGCCATCAATCTTGACAAGGTCGAACACTCGCGGGTCGGCGACGTGGTCGAGACCCTGAAGAAATCCGGTCGCCAGCATGCCCTGGTTGTGACGTCCCTGGATGGCGGCGGCGAGGCGGTGTGCGGCCTGTTCTCGGCGACCCAGGTCGGGCGTCAGCTGGGCGTGGAGGTCTCGCCCGAGGGGCCGGCCCAGACGTTCGCCGAGCTGGAGCGTTCCCTCGCTTCCTGACCCGGGCAGCGGAGAGGTCCGTCCCGGGGAGCCGTAACCCCGGGGCGGTTACGGCCCTTCACTGCGGTCGGTGCCGCCGTCGGTATACGGGTAGCCAGGGGCTTCGAGGTCTTCCTGGAAGGTTTCCAGGCGTTCCACCGCGATGTCGGTGCGGTGGAACTGGGCGATGTGGAAGACCGCGTCGCCTTCGTTCACCAGGGGCAGGCGCAGCTGGCCGATGACGATGCCGGAGACCGGGGCGCGGATCTCTGTTTCGCGTTCACCGAACGGGTCGGAGACGATCGCCAGCAGGGTCTGGTCGCGGGTTACGCGGTCCCCTTCGCGCACGAAGATCCGCAGGATGCCGCTCTCCGGGGCCCGCACCCAGCTGGCGGAACGCGCCATCACCGGTTCCTTGCGCCGCCGCTGGCGGGGCGGCGCCGGCAGCATGCCCAGGTAGCGCATCACCTCGATGATTCCGTGTACCCCGCCGCGGATGGAGAGTTCGTCGAAGCGCAGGGCTTCGCCGGCCTCGTACAGCAGGATGGGGACCTGCCGCTCGGCGGCGGCCTCGCGCAGGGAGCCGTCGCGCAGGGCCGAGTTGAGGATGACCGGTGCGCCGAAGGCCTGCGCCATCTCGCGGGTCTCGCGGTGGTCCAGGTTGGCGCGGATCTGCGGCAGGTTGGAACGATGGATCGCCCCGGTGTGCAGGTCGATGCCGTGGGTGCTGTTATGCACGATCTCGCGCATGAACAGGCGGGCCACGCGGGCCCCCAGTGAGCCCTTGCGCGAGCCCGGGAACAGCCGGTTGAGGTCGCGCCGGTCGGGCAGGTAGCGGCTCTGGTTGATGAAGCCGTGCATGTTGACCACCGGCACGGCCAGCAGGGTGCCCTTCATGCGCCGCAGGGCGGGGGCCTTGAGCAGCCGACGGATGATCTCCACGCCGTTGATCTCGTCACCGTGGATAGCGGCGCTGACAAACAGCACCGGCCCCTTCTGGCGCCCGCACACTACCTGCACCGGCATGTGCGCCGGGGCGTCGGTGTACAGGCTGCCGACCTGCAGTTCGACCGTGCGGCGTTCACCGGGCTGGACGGTGGTGTCGCCCAGCGTGACCGGTCGGTTGCGTCGCGCCCGGGGCAATCCGGCCATTCAGCCGCGCCCCTTGGTCTTGGTGCGATTGGGCTTGCCGTTCTTCTGGATGAAGTCGATGATCATGCCGGCCACGTCCTTGCCGGAGGCAGCCTCGATGCCCTCCAGGCCCGGAGACGAATTGACCTCCATGACGACCGCGCCGTGATTGGAGCGCAGCAGGTCGACGCCGCAGACGTTCAGGCCCATCACCTTGGCCGCCCGTACGGCGGTGGCCCGCTCCTCCGGCGTGATGCGGCAAAGTGCCGCGCTCCCGCCACGATGCAGATTGGAGCGGAACTCGCCTTCCTTGGCCTGTCGCTTCATCGACGCGACAACCTTGTCGCCGATCACGAAGCAGCGGATATCCGCGCCTTTCGCCTCCTTGATGTATTCCTGCACCAAGATGTGCTGCTTGAGTCCCATGAATGCCTGAATCACGCTCTCGGCCGCCTGCTTGGTCTCGGCCAGCACCACGCCCAGCCCCTGGGTGCCCTCCAGCAGCTTGATCACGCAGGGCGCCCCCCCGACCGTGGCCAGCAGGTCGTCGATGTCGTCCGGGGAGTGGGCGAACCCGGTGACGGGCAGGCCGATGCCGCGGCGCGACAGCAGCTGCAGGCTGCGCAGCTTGTCGCGCGAGCGCGAGATGCCCACCGATTCGTTCAGCGGATAGACGTTCATCATCTCGAACTGCCGCAGCACCGCCGTGCCGTAGAACGTGATCGAGGCCCCGATGCGCGGAATAACCGCGTTGAACTCGTCGAGGATGTCGCCCTTGTAATGGATCTGCGGCTTGTGCGCCGTGATGTTCATGTAGCAGCGCAACGGGTCCACCACCCGTACTTCGTGCTCGCGTTCCTGGGCGGCCTCGACCAGGCGGCGGGTGGAGTAGAGCTTGGCGTTGCGCGACAGAATGCCGATTTTCATGGGGTTTCCCGGGGGCTGGTTGCGGGTTCGTCGTCGTGGTCCTGCTGCAGGATGTCGGGTCGCTCCGGAGGTTTCCCCAGGGCGAAGGATGCGCCGGGGTCGACCAGGAACCGGCCCCGCATCGCCTCGCGCCCGAGCAGCATGCGAAACAGCATGGTATCGCGAGCCGTCAGGGACAGATCCACCGGCAGCACCGAATCGCCAATGCGCACGGGCGTACGGATGAAGTAGCGATCAGCCTGATGACCGCCGGAATCGGTGACCGGGCGTACGTCCAGCACCGGCGCCTCGCACCAGGTTTCGGTCGTACTGTCCTGCTGGCGCGGATGCATGCCGAAGCGGACCCACTCGCCTCCGTCACGTTCGAAGGTTTCGATCGCGAAGGCGTGCAGCGCCGAGCTGCGCGCGCCGGTGTCGACCTTGCACTTGATCCAGTCGAGTCCCAGTTCCGGCAGCCCCACCCACTCGCGCCAGCCAAGTACCGGACGGGTCTTCATCCGCCCCTCGCGGGGCCGATTTCCGGGTACGGCCGATTGCAGTACATCAATGTCTCCTGATGAAGTCCATGTGAGCTGTGGGGATCGGTTTGCGGCCCGGCCGTCAGGTGCCTAAATTGCGCGGCTTCGGAACGGGGGAGATCACCATGACGCAACGTACCATCGGGAAGACGACTCTGGCCACGCTGCTGGCCCTGCCGGGCGCGGCCCTGGCCCAGGACGAGGCCGTGGAGCTGGCACCGGTATCGGTGACGGCCACCGGCTACGAGACCCTGATCGAGGATACGCCGGCATCGGTCACGGTCATCGACCGTGACGAGATCCGCAACCGCCCGGGGGTGGGCGTGGGCGACCTGCTGCGCGGCGAGGCGGGCCTGGCCACCGCGGTGGACGGTTCGGTGGGGCAGGACCCGATCATTCGCGGGCTCAAACGTGACCAGGTGCTGGTGCTGGTGGACGGCGTGCGGGTCAACGCGATGCAGCCGCCGGCGCGCGGCTCGCTCGCCTCCTACGTGAACATGGACCTGATCGAACGCATCGAGATCGTGCGCGGCCCGAGCTCGGTGCTCTACGGCTCCGGCGCGATGGGCGGGGTGATCAACATCATCACCCGCAGCGGCGATTTCACCGAAGAAGAGGAAGTGAACGCCTGGAGCCGTCTGGGCTACAGCTCGGTGGATCGCGGGCTGCGCACCGCGCTGGGGGTGACCGCCTCCAACGAACGCCACGTGCTGGACTTCTCCACCGCCTATCTGGATACCGGGGACTACCGCATGGGCGACGGTGACCGCCTGGGCGACAGCGGTACCCGCCAGGAGGCCTATCACCTGCGTTATCGCACGCGCCTGACGCCGGATCACGAACTTGGTTTCCGTGCCCAGCGCGACGAGCGCGAGGACGTGTGGTATCTCGCGTCGAGGACGTTCAACCCCATGGATCCGGCCAACCTGGATCCCAATGATCCGGATGAAGCGGCTCTGCGGATGCAGGCGCCGCCTCAGGGCCTGAATACCCATTACACGCCGACCCAGACCCGAGACCTGCTGGAGGCGACCTACCAGGGCGATTTCGGCGGCGCCTGGGCTCCCCGGGTCGAGGCCTCGATCTATCGTCAGGAGCTTTCGCGCGGCAATTACGACTGGAGCCATGCGCTGGGGCGGGACTACCGCGTCTCGGACACCGATTTCACCACCGACGGGGCGCGGATCCAGACGGAGCTGTTCCCGACCGACAACCAGATCCTGCTGGTGGGTGCCGAGTACTGGCGCCTGCGGGCGAGCCCGGATTCCTATATCGGCCATGTGGATCAGGGGTTTCGGCCGAACGAAGACACCGCTCTGTTCATGGATCTGATCGACGACGGACAGATCGATTCGCAGGGCGTGTTCGTACAGCACGAGACCTTCCTCGATGCCGGCACCCTGAACCTCGGAGTGCGCTACGACCGCGTGGAAGGGGATGCGGATGCCGTCTCCGGCCATGACGGGGATCTGCAGCAGGTGGATCACAAACTGAGCTGGTCCGCCGGCTTCAACTGGGACCTGCGCGAGGAGGTCAATCCCTATGTCAGTCTGTCCGAAGGCTACCGTTCGGCCAGCCTGATCGAACGGTTCCTGACCTACCCCTACAGCGATGGCAACTTCTGGCAGGCCGATCCGCAGCTGGATCCCGAGCGCAACCGGACCCTGGAGATCGGAGCGCGCGGCCATCTGCAGGGCTTCAGCTACATGGTCTCCGCCTACGAGAGCCGGATCCGCGACTACATCGGCGGTGTGGTGCCGGAGGCGGGCCAGCGCCAGACGGTCAACCTCGACGAGGCCCGCATCCACGGGGTCGAGCTGCAGGTCCAGCGCCCGTTCACCGAACACGTGACCGGCGAATTCACCGGCACCTGGATCCGCGGCGAGAACCGCGACAGCCGGTTCGACGAGCCGCTGGCGGAGATGCCGCCGCCGGAGGCCAGCATCGCGCTGCGCCGCTCGGTGGAGCAGGGCTGGCAGTGGGAAGGCCGGCTGCGCGCGGTGGCGCGCCAGGATCGCACGGCGGACCGCTTCACGGATAACACCGAACGCGAGACTTCCGGCTTCGCGACCGGGGATCTGCTGGTGGGCTATCGTTTCCAGCCGTCCGGTCTGCTGCGCCACAACGAACTGACCTTCCAGGTGAACAACATCGCCGACAAGGCCTACCGCGAGCACGTGACCGGGCAGCGGGAAGACCAGATCGACCCGGCGCGTGGCGCGCAGGAGATCCTGGCCCCCGGCCGCAGCTTTGGCGTGGTCTGGTACGCTGAGTTCTGATCCGGCCCGCGACCGGAGCCGTCATGGATACCGGGGCCGCGGCCCCGCTCGATCAGAGGAAGGAAGATGCGTTTGCGCGTGATCGATTTCGGGCAGCAGCCCGCACTGCGTTCCCAGGCCGTGTACCACGGCGTGGCCGAGGCGATGGGGCCGGACGACGATCCGGTCCTGACCCTGGTGAACCCCGATGATCCCTACGTCTGCGTGGGGCTGCATCAGGAGATCGCCCTGGAGGTGGACGAGGAGTACTGCGAGGAACAGAACCTCCCCATCGTGCGCCGGCATGTGGGGGGCGGCGCGGTGTATCTGGACCGCGACCAGATGTTCTTCCACTTCATCTATCCGAGCGCGAAGGCGCCGCGCATCGTCTCGAAGATCTATCAGAAATTCATCGATCCGGTGATCCACACGTATCAGGATCTGGGCGTCAATGCGACCTTCCGGCCGGTGAACGATATCCATGTCGACGGGCGCAAGATCGGCGGCACCGGCGCCGCCAGCATTGGCGACGCGACGGTGATGGTCGGGAGCTTCATGTTCGATTTCGACACCGCGACCATGGCGCGCTGCCTGAAGGTGCCGTCGGAAAAGTTCCGCGACAAACTGCGTGCCGGCATGGAGGATTACATCACCACGCTGACCCGCGAGCTGGGCGAGAAACCGCCGCGCGAGACGGTGCGCGACGCCTTCCTCAAGCGGGTCGGCGAGGAGCTGGACGTGGACGTCGAGCTGAGCGAACCGACGGCCGAGGAGGCCGCCGCCATTGACCAACAGGTGCAGGCCCTGGCGGATCCCGAATGGACCTATCGCAAGGGCCGCAAGTTCGTCGAGATGGGGGTCAAGATCGCCGCTGGCACGCATCTCACCGAGGGCGCGCACAAGGCGGCCGGCGGGCTGATCCGCGCGCAGCTGATGGAAAAGGACGACGAGATCGCCGATCTCCTGCTGTCCGGCGACTTCACGGTGTTCCCCGAGGACGGCATGGACCGGGTTGCGGAGGCCCTGCACGGGATCCCGCTGGAGGAGCCGGTGCTGCAGGATGCGGTGGCCACGGCCATGTCCGGGGTGGGGCTGGATGCCCCGGGCATTGAACCTGCCGATGTGGCGGCGGCCATTCTGGCGGCCCGCCACCACGAACCGCACTGAGTACGGGTACGGCCCGTACCACGGCGCCGGAGCAGGCGCCGCGGCGAGGCCGGTGAGGCAAGGCCGTGGCGGTCGGTCCGTTCGCCGGACCGACCGCTTTGTGCCTGCCGGGTGGGCGCGGCGTCAGCTGCCCTGCGTCGGGGAGGCGGTCACCGGCGCCGCCGGGGTGTCGACGCTGGACATGGCTCCGGCACCGAACAGGTCGCGCATGCCGCCCAGTGATCCCAGCAGGGCGGTGCCTTCCATCGGCACGAACACGCGGTCGCCCTGTTTGGCCAGTTCGGGCAGCATCTCGATGTAGCGCTGCGCGATCAGGTACTGCACGCCGGCCATCGGGTCGTCGGCCTTGCCCTCGAGGGCGGCCATCACGTTCTGGATGGCCTCCTTCTCGCCCTGGGCCACCAGGATGGCGGCCTGTTTCTGGCCCTCGGCCTTGGCGATCTCCGCCTGCTTGTCACCCTCGGCCTTCTGGATCTCGGCTTCCTTGTAGCCCTCGGCCTCGCGCACCGTGGCGCGGCGGTTGCGCTCGGCGACCATCTGCTGGTTCATCGCCTCGCGGATCTCCTGCGGGGTGTCGATATCGCGGATCTCCACGCGGTTCACCTTCAGGCCCCATTTGTTGCCGGCCTCGTCCATCACCGTCTGCAGGCGCGCGTTGATCTCCTGGCGCGACTCGAAGATCTTGTCCAGCTCCATGGTGCCGATCTCGGAGCGCAGCGAGGTCTGGGCGAGGGTCTGGATCGCCAGCACCAGGTTCTCGGTGCCGTAGACCGCGGCCTGCGGGTCCATGATCTGGTAGTAGAGCACGCCGTCGATCTGTACGCCGACGTTGTCCTGAGTGATGACCGACTGGCTGGGGAAGTCGAGCACGACCTCGCGCATGTCGATCTTGTCCTCGGTCCTCACCACCGGCTGGTCGTTCTTGAAGGTGAGGATGGTGATCGCCCGCGGACGGTCGATGAACGGGATGATCAGGTTCAGCCCGGGCTCCAGCGTGCGGTGGTACTTGCCGAGGCGTTCGATCACCTGGGCACGGCGCTGCGGGATCATGGTGATCCCCATGCTGAGGAAGACCGCCACGAGGACGGCGATGGCGATGAGGGTGATGAGCGTATTCATGCGGGATTCCCTTCGTTGGTGTGGCTGGAGTGGGTGCCGGGGTCGTCGCCGGCCGGCCGGACCACGGCGGTGATGCCCTGGAAACGCTGGATGCGCACGGGGTCGCCTTCCTGCAGGGTCTGCTGCGGATCCTCGGGACGGGCGGGGTAGGCATCGCCCAGCACGCGCACGCCGAGCCCTCCATTGTAGGGTTCGAGGTGCAGGATCTCGTCGCGCACCCGGGGATCATCCGGCGGCCCCTGCTGCGGGCGGCCGGCCCAGCGGCGGCCGACCCAGAACGCCAGGGCGCCGGCCAGGATCATGCCGACCACGCCGGCGCTGAGCTGGCCGGCCAGTTCGGCACCGAAGGCCGCGGCCACCATGGCACCGAGGGCGCCGCCGGCCAGTACAAGGGTGATGCCGCCACCGCCCGACATCAGCCCGCCGAGGATGGCGAGGTCGATGATCAGGATCAGCAGGGCGGCGAGCAGCCAGATCTGCCAGGGATCGAGGGCCCCGGCCCAGGAGGCGATGTCGGCCATGATTCGGTTCCTTCCGTTGCGTGGTTCGACCCTGCCCGACTCGGCGCGGGCTTGCAATGCATGGTCACGGTCCCGAGTGGATGCCCGCGCCCCGCACGGGCTGTCATACTCAGGGTTTGCGATGGCCGGAGATAGCAGATGGCGGACGGGGAACGCCTGCGGCGCTTTGATGCCGAGGACTACAACAAGGAAGGCGTGTTGCGGCGCAAGGTCTATGAACGCGAGCTGCGGCGGCTGCAGGTGGAGCTGGTCAAGCTGCAGCGCTGCGTGAAGGCCGAAGGCCGCCGCGTGGTGATCCTGTTCGAAGGCCGTGACGCGGCCGGCAAGGGCGGGGTGATCAAGCGCATCATGGAGAAGAGCAACCCGCGCATCGTGCGCACCGTCGCGCTGGGGAAACCCTCGGACCACGAACGCGGGCAGTGGTATTTCCAGCGTTATGCCGCGCATCTGCCCACGGCGGGCGAGATCGTGCTGTTCGACCGTTCCTGGTACAACCGGGCCGGGGTCGAACGGGTGATGGGCTTCGCCTCCGAAGAAGAGGTGCAGCGCTTTCTCGATGCCTGTCCGACGTTCGAGCGGCTGCTGGTGGAAGACGGCATCGAGCTGTACAAGTACTGGTTCTCGGTCAGCGAGCAGGAGCAGGAACGCCGCTTTCAGGCGCGGGTGGAGGACCCCGTCAAGCGCTGGAAGCTCTCGCCCATGGATCTGAAGTCCCGGGAGCTGTGGCACGAGTTCTCGAAGGCCAAGGACGACATGCTGCGCCATACCGATACCGCGCATGCCCCCTGGCGCATGGTGGATGCGGACATCAAGCGCCACGCGCGGCTCAACTGCATCGCGGATATCCTCGAGAATATCCCCTACAGCGATCACCCGCCGGAAAAGCCGGTGCTGGAGCCGCGCGTCTGGGCCAACGACCAGGATGCCCGTGGGCCGCTGCTGACCGGCAAGTACATCCCCGCGCGCTACTGACCCGGCGAACGCGGCCGAGCCGGAAAGCGGCCCGGCTCAGGGCAGTGCCAGGGGCGGCTCGTCCAGGGCGGCGCGCTGTTCGCGCAGCGTGAGGATGTGCTCCTCCCAGAAACGCGGGGTGTAGAACACCGGGAAGCCCTGGACGAAGGCCGGGTCGTCGGCGCGGCGTGCCAGCCAGGCTGCATGGCGCAGAATCCGCAGCGCGCGCAGGGGTGCGATCAGGGACAGCTCGCGGCGGTCGAACGGCCGGAAGTCCTCGTAGCCCTCCAGCAGGTCCAGCAGCTGTCCGGTCATGGTCGGCGTATCGCCGGACAGGAACATCCACAGATCCTGGACCGCCGGCCCGGTGCGGGCGTCGTCGAGGTCGACGAAATGCGGCCCGGCGTCGGTCCACAGCAGGTTGCCGCGATGGGTGTCGCCGTGCAGGCGGATCGCCGGGACTTCGCCCAGTATCGGCTCGAAGTCCCGCAGACGCTCGATCAGATCGGCACTGAGGTCGCGATAGACCGATACCAGCTCCGGCGGCAGATGCTCGCCGGACAGGACATCCTCGCGGGCCGCGGTGGCCAGACCGGCGAGGTCCATGACCTCGCGATGCAGGAACGGGGCGGCGGCGCCGACGGTGTGGATGCGGCCGATGAAGCGTCCGATGCGTTCCAGCACCTCGGGCTGTTCCAGATCGGGACTGCGGCCCCCGCGCTGCGGATACAGCGCGAAGCGGAAGCCGGCGTGCCGGTGGAACGTCTCACCGGTGGCATCCGCCAGCGGGGCGACCACCGGGATCTCCGCCGCCGCCAGCTCGAGGGCGAATGCGTGCTCCTCGCGGATGGCGGCATCCGACCAGCGCCCGGGGCGGTAGAACTTGCCGATGATCGGCCGTGATCCTCCCCGAGTATCTTCGGTGCCGATCTGGTAGACGCGGTTTTCGAACGAGTTGAGCTCCAGCAGGCGCCCGTCGCAGCGCAGGCCGGTGGATTCCACCGCATCCAGGATGCATTCGGGGGTCAGGACGTCGTAGGGGTGGGTGCTCATGGCGCGATTGTGACACAGCCGCGACCCGTGCGGCCGCGCACGGGTCGAGCGCATATATTAGGATGACGCCATTCCATCCAGCTCTTTTTCTGCGGAGTCCCACTTGGACAAGGCAACCCTTTTCGGCGTGGTGCTGGGCTTGGGCGTGATCTTCGGCGCCATTGTCCTGAGCGGTCAGGCGGCGGATTTCTGGCACCTGCCGGCGGTGCTGATCGTGGTCGGCGGCACCATGGCCGCTACGTTCATCAAGTTCCCCTTCCGCCACGTGGTGAGCTCGTTCCGCGTGGCGGTGAAGACCCTCTATCACCAGGAGGATGACCCCCGTGCGCTGATCGAGCGCACCAAGGAGCTGGCGCAGGTCGCGCGCAAGAAGGGGCTGCTGGCACTGGAGGACGAGGAGACCCCCAACGCGTTCTACGCCAAGGCCCTGCAGCTGTCGGTGGACGGCTTCGAGCCCGAGCGCATCCAGCACGTACTGCGCGAGGATCTGGAGCTGTCGCTGGAGCGGCACGAGACCGGGCAGAAGGTGTTCCGGTCCATCGGCGAGCAGGCGCCCGCCTTCGGCATGATCGGAACCCTGGTCGGGCTGGTGCAGATGCTGGGCAACCTGGAGAGCCCCGAAGCGGTCGGCCCCGGCATGGCGGTGGCCCTTCTGACAACGCTTTACGGCGCGATCTTTGCGCAGCTTGTGGCCCTGCCCATCGCCGACAATCTGGAGATGCGGGCGCGCTCCGAGCACATCACCCGGAGCCTGATCGTGGATGCCGTCAACTGCATCCACCAGGGCTTCAATTCGCGCATGATCGAGGAGATGCTGCTGCCTTACCTGCCCAGCAAGCAGCGCGAGAAGGCGGCCGAAGAGCTCGAAAAGCAGGGACAGGCCGAGGGGCAGCCTCAGGGGGCGTCTTCGTAGATGGCCGTGCGCAGGAACAAGAAAGGCGAGGGCGGCGCACCGCGCTGGATGACCACCTTCGCCGATCTGATGGCGGTGCTGGTGGTGTTCTTCGTGATGCTTTACGCCTTTTCCACCATCGACGCGGAGAAGTACGAGCAGATGGCCGATTCGCTGCGCGAGGTGCTGGGCTCCACCGAGGTGCAGGAGGAGGTGCCCGCGATCCCCGAGCCGACCATCCTGGATCTGGAAGGCCGTTCCCCTGAACCCCGTACGATTGAAGAACCCGAGCCGGAACCCGAGTACCGCGAGCAGGACGAGATCACCGAGGCCCTGCGCGAGGCCCTGCAGGATGAGCTCGAGCAGGGGCTGATCGACATGGCGGAAGAAGACGCCGGTATCCTGCTGCGTTTCGAGGAGCAGGCCGCCTTCGAGATCGGGGAGAAGGATCTGAACGTGGACTTCGTGCCGGTGCTGGAACGGGTGGCCGAGGTGCTGGCCGAGACCCCGGGCCAGATCGTGATTGCCGGGCATACCGACGATCTGCCGATCCGCAGCGAACGTTTCCGCTCCAACTGGGACCTGTCCACCGCGCGGGCGGTCTCGGTGGTGCACGTGATGGAGGGCACCGGGGTGGAGCCGGCCCGCATGCGTGCCACCGGCCATGCGGATACCCGCCCGCTGCGCCCGAACGTGGATGCCGAAAGCCGCGCCCGCAACCGGCGGGTGGACGTGCTGCTTATGGACGATGACGACGCCGATCCGGGCGGGGGGTCGACCGATATCATCGGTGGGGACTCGGGGCCGGATGAGCCGGTACCGCTGGACCAGGCCGTGCCCGAAGGGTGAGGGGCCGACGGGCCGGGGCGCCCCGCCCCGCTGCGGGCAGGGATTCGTGTCGGTTTGTGCGGGGTTCGTGATAACCTCTGCAACTCGGTTGTCCGAACCCTTTTCATTTTCTGAATCAGCGACGTTCGACCCCGCGTATGGGTCGGCGAAGGAGTTTCGCAATGCCTGCAGTATCCCTCCCCGACGGCAGCCGCCGCGAGTTCGATCACCCCGTCACCATCATGGACGTGGCGAAGGACATCGGCACCGGCCTGGCGAAGGCTGCCGTCGCCGGCAAGGTGAATGGCGCACTGGTGGACGTGCGCCACGAGATCGATGACGACGCCGAGGTCGCGATCGTCACCGACCGCGATCCGGAAGGCGTGGAGATCATCCGCCACTCCACCGCGCATTTGATGGCGCAGGCGGTCAAGGAACTCTTTCCCGATGCCCAGGTGACCATCGGCCCGACCATCGAGAACGGGTTCTACTACGACTTCGCATATGACCGCGGCTTCACGCCGGAAGATCTGGAAAAGATCGAGAAGCGCATGAAGGAGCTGGCGAAGCAGGATCTGCCGGTGGAGCGCTCGACCATGGACCGCGACGAGGCGGTGGAGTACTTCCGCAACATGGGGGAGGAATACAAGGCCGAGATCATCGAATCCATCCCGCAGGGCGAGACCATCTCGCTGTACCGTCAGGGCGATTTCATCGACCTGTGCCGGGGCCCGCACATCCCGTCCACCGGCAAGTTGAAGGCCTTCAAGTTGACCAGCGTGGCCGGGGCGTACTGGCGCGGCGATTCCGACAACGAGATGCTGCAGCGCATCTATGGCACCGCGTGGCCGAACAAGCAGCAGCTGGAGGAGCATCTTCATCGCCTGAAAGAGGCGGAACGCCGCGACCATCGCAAGATCGGCGCGGAGCTGGATCTGTTCTCCATCCAGGACGAGGCCGGCGGCGGCCTGGTGTTCTGGCACCCGAAGGGCGCGCGCATCCGCCGCGAGATCGAGAACTTCTGGTACGAGATGCACGAGAAGGCCGGCTACGACTTCGTCGTGTCCCCGCATATCGCCAATCTGGAACTGTGGCACACCTCCGGCCACGCCGAGTTCTATGCCGACTCAATGTACGAGCCGATGCAGGACGAGCACCAGGCGTTCCAGCTCAAGCCGATGAACTGCCCGTTCCATGTGCTGATGTACAAGGACCGGCTGCATTCCTATCGCGATCTGCCGATCCGCTGGGGCGAGATGGGCACGGTGTACCGGCGCGAGATGTCCGGGGCGCTGCACGGCCTGATGCGCGTGCGCGGGTTCACCCAGGACGACGCCCATATCTTCTGTCGCGAGGATCAGATCGAGGACGAGGTCATGGGCGTCATCGACCTCACGCTGGAGACCCTGCGGACCTTCGGCTTCGAGGATTTCGACGTGAACCTGTCGACCCGGCCGGATGATGCGGTCGGGTCGGACGAGATCTGGGATCACGCGACCCGGGCCCTGCGCGGCGCGATCGAGAAGAAGGGGCTGGAATACACCCTGGATGAAGGTGGCGGTGCGTTCTACGGTCCCAAGATCGACATCAAGATCCACGACGCGATCGGCCGTCAGTGGCAGTGCTCCACCATTCAGCTCGACTTCAATCTGCCCGAGCGTTTCGACATGGAGTACGTCGCCGAAGACAACGAGCGGCGGCGGCCGATCATGATCCATCGCGCCCTGCTGGGCTCCGTGGAACGCTTCTTCGGCGTTCTGATCGAGCACTACGCCGGGCATTTCCCGACCTGGCTGGCCCCGGTGCAGGCATCGGTGCTGACCATCACCGAACGCCAGGATGATTACGCCCGGGACGTGGCGCGGCGCCTGCGCGAGCAGGGCTTTCGGGTCGAGCCTGACTTGAGAAACGAAAAGATCGGCTTTAAGATCCGCGAGCACACGCTTAAGCGCGTGCCGTACCTGCTGGTGCTCGGAGACCGGGAGATGGAAGAGGGCAAGGTCGCGGTTCGTACCCGCGACGGGGAAGACCTCGGCACCATGTCCCTGGACGAACTGAGCGAACGCCTCGGGAAAGAGGTTGCCAGCCGGGGCACCGGAACCTGAACTGGAGAAAAGGCCATTAGCGCAGCGAAAACCGTTCGCCTGAACGATCAGATTACGAGCCCGAAAATCCGGCTGATCGACGCCGAAGGCGAGAACCGGGGGATTACCACCAGCGACGAGGCCCTCGAGATGGCCCGCGATTCCGGCCTGGACCTGGTGGAGATCTCGCCGAATGCCGAGCCGCCGGTCTGCCGGATCATGGACTACGGCAAGTACAAGTTCGAACAGTCGAAAAAGGCTCAGGAAGCCAGGAAAAAGCAGAAGCAGATCCAGATCAAGGAAGTGAAGTTCCGTCCCGGAACGGACGAGGGCGACTACAACGTCAAGCTGCGGAATCTGCGGCGTTTCCTCGAGGCGGGTGACAAGGCCAAGGTCACCATCCGCTTCCGTGGTCGCGAAATGCGCCACCAGGAGCTGGGCAATCAGCTGCTGGACAAGATCGAACAGGACGTGTCCGACATCGCGGTGGTGGAACAGCGCCCCAAAATGGAAGGACGCCAGATGATCATGGTGATGTCGGCCCGCAAGAAGCAGTAGGGCGGACATCGACAAGGGGCGGCGGGTTTCCGCATACCTGATCGCCCTTTTCACAAACGACCGGCCCTGCGGGGAACCGGTCCGAAATGCCGGAGAAGAAAATGCCCAAGATCAAGACCAACCGGGGTGCGGCCAAGCGCTTCACCCGTACGGGGTCGGGAAAGTACAAGCGGTTCCAGTCGCACCGCAGCCACATCCTGACCAAGAAGTCCACCAAGCGTAAGCGTCACCTGCGCAGCCCGGCGATGGTGCACGAGGCCGACACGGCCGCCGTGCGCAAGATGCTGCCCAACCATCGTTGAACTGACCGAGGAATCGAGATATGCCACGAGTCAAGCGCGGTGTAACCGCTCACGCCCGTCACAAGAAGGTCCTCAAGCAGGCGAAGGGGTACTACGGGGCACGCAAGAACGTCTATCGCGTTGCCAACCAGGCGGTCATCAAGGCCGGCCAGTACGCCTATCGTGACCGTCGCCAGAAAAAGCGCGACTTCCGTTCGCTGTGGATCGTCCGCATCAACGCCGCCGCGCGGCAGTTCGACCTGTCCTACAGCCGCTTCATGAGCGGGCTGAAGAAGGCCGGTATCGAGATCGACCGCAAGTCGCTGGCCGATCTGGCGGTGCACGATCTGACCGCATTCGGCAAGCTGGCCGAACAGGCGAAAGCCGCTCAGGCGGCCTGAGATCCCGCAGGATCATCGCCGGCCTCGACGGCCCGCCGGAGCGCGGGCGGGAAAGGCCGGCAACCCCGGATCATGCGGGGATCCCGAAAGGGGAGGGTTCAGGCCCTCCCTTTTTTGTTTGCAAAGGGGGCAGTACGTGGAGCAATTGCAGGAGCTGACCGACGAGGCGCTGGCGCGGGTCGAGGCCGCCACGGACCTGAAGGCGCTGGATGATGTCCGGGTCCACTATCTGGGCAAGAAGGGTGTGCTGACCGCGCAGCTCAAGGAGCTGGGCCGGCTGCCGGCGGAAGAACGGCCGGCCGCGGGGCAGGCGGTGAACGCGGCCAAGGAACGGGTGGCGGAGGCCATCGAGGCGCGCAGGACCGCGCTTGCCGAGGCCGAGCGCGAGGCGCAGCTGGCGCGCGAGCGGGTGGACGTGACCCTGCCGGGGCGCCGTCCCGCCGGCGGGGCGCTGCATCCCATTACCTCGACCATCGAAGGCATCGAGCATTTCTTCGCCGGTCTCGGGTTCCGCGTGGCGGAGGGCCCGGAGGTGGAAGACGACACCCACAATTTCGAGGCCCTGAACATCCCGGCGCATCATCCGGCGCGGGCGATGCACGACACGTTCTACTTCGATGCCCACCGCGTGCTGCGGACGCATACCTCGCCGGTGCAGATCCGGGCGATGGAACAGCAGAAACCTCCTCTGCGCGCGATCGCGCCCGGGCGGGTCTACCGTTGCGATTCCGATCTGACG
This sequence comes from Thioalkalivibrio sp. ALR17-21, assembly GCF_000420185.1. Lineage (NCBI taxonomy): Bacteria > Pseudomonadati > Pseudomonadota > Gammaproteobacteria > Chromatiales > Ectothiorhodospiraceae > Thioalkalivibrio > Thioalkalivibrio sp. ALR17-21. The sequence goes on from NZ_ATUL01000025.1 coordinate 41,352, forward strand.
CACAGCCCGATGTTCCATCAGATCGAGGGGCTGTGCGTGGACAGTGACATCACCTTTGCCGATCTGCGCGGGGTGCTGGATGCGTTCCTGCGGGGCTTTTTCGAGCGCGACGATCTGGCCACGCGCTTCAGGCCATCGTATTTCCCGTTTACCGAGCCTTCGGCCGAGGTGGACATCCAGTGCGTGCACTGCGGCGGTGAAGGCTGTCGCGTGTGCAAGCACACGGGGTGGCTGGAGGTGATGGGCTGCGGGATGGTGCATCCCAACGTACTGGGTCACGTGGGGATCGACCCGGAGGAATACACCGGGTTCGCGTTCGGCCTGGGCGTGGAACGCATGGCCATGCTGCGCCACGGGGTCAATGACCTCCGGCTGTTCTTCGACAACGACATCCGCTTCATTCGGCAATTCGGGCAGGCAGGCTAATGCGCATCAGTATGGAATGGCTGCAGGACTGGCTGCAGATCGACGAGACCCCGCGGGAGCTCGGGCACCGCCTGACCATGGCGGGGCTGGAGCTGGACGCCATCGAAGCGGCGGCGCCGGTCTTTCACGGCGTGCGGGTCGGCCGGGTGATCAGCGTGGAGCCGCACCCGGATGCCGACCGCCTGCGGGTTTGTCAGGTGGAGGCGGGCGAGGCGGAACCGCTGAACATCGTCTGTGGCGCACCCAATGTCTACACGGGAATGGTGGCGCCGGTCGCGGTGGTCGGGGCGGAGCTGCCGGGCGAGTTCCGCATCAAGCGCTCGAAGTTGCGCGGCGTGGCCTCGGAAGGGATGCTCTGCTCGGCACGCGAGATCGGTCTGGCCGAAGATGCCGAGGGGCTGCTGGATCTCCCGGATGACCTGGAGATCGGCAGTGACCTGCGCTCGGCGCTGGGGCTGGATGATCATGTGCTGGAGGTCGACCTGACGCCCAATCGCGCGGACTGTCTGGGCATGCGCGGGATCGCCCGCGAGTGCTCGGCCCTGCTGGACCGGCCGCTGCAGGTCCGCCCGGCGCCCGCGGTGGAGGCGACGCTGGATCGACGTGTGCGCGTGACCGTCGACGATGCGCAGGCCTGTCCGATCTATTCGGGGCGGATCCTCGAGGGTCTGGATGCCCGGGCACCCACGCCGCTGTGGATGTCCGAACGCCTGCGCCGGGCCGGGGTGCGCCCGCTCTCCGCGATTGTCGACGTGACCAACTACGTGATGCTGGAGCTGGGGCAGCCGCTGCATGCCTTCGATGCCGAGCGTGCCGACGAGGTGATTCGCGTGCGCCGGGGCGGCGAGGGCGAGTCCCTGACCCTGCTGGGCGGCGAGCAGACGGTGGAGCTGTCGGCGCGGGATCTGGTGATCGCCGGAGAGACACAGCCGCTGGCGCTGGCCGGAATCATGGGCGGAGCGGCTTCGGCGGTGGATGACGACACCACCCGGGTGGTCCTGGAATGTGCCCATTTCGCGCCGCGTGCGCTGGCGGGCCGGGCGCGCGAACATGGGCTGCATACCGATGCGTCGCATCGCTTTGAGCGGGGTGTGGATCCCACCCTGGTGCCGCGCGCGATGGAACGGGCCACCGAGCTGTTGCTGGCGATCTGCGGCGGCGCCTGCGGGCCCGTGGAGACGGTCGGCGACATCCCCGCGACACACGATGAACGGCCGATCACCCTGCGCGCCGGACGCATTGAGCGGCTGCTCGGGGTCGCCCTGGACGACGGCGAGGTGGAGCGCATCCTGCGGGCGCTGGACTGCGTGGTGGAGCCCGGTGGCGATGGCACGTGGCGGGTGTTGGCCCCGCGTGCGCGCTTCGACCTGGAGCGCGAGGAAGACCTGATCGAGGAACTGGCGCGGGTGCACGGGTATGACCGTCTGCCGCGCACCCTGCCGGGCGCGGTGCCGCCGGTGACGCCGCCGGGTGGCCTGAAGGCGCTGCGGGAAGGGCTGACCCGGCGCGGGTTCCACGAGGTGATCAGTTTCAGCTTCATCGACCGCGAGGTTTCGCAGCGCTTCTATCCCGAGGTGGAGCCGCTGGCGCTGGCCAACCCCATCGCCTCCGACATGAGCGTGATGCGCCCCGGCCTGTGGCCGGGGCTGGTGAGCACGGCCGCCTGGAACACGGCCCGGCAGCAGTACGACCTGCGGCTGTTCGAACACGGCCTGCGCTTCGTGCCCGGGCCTTCCGGCCTGTCCCAGGAACCCCGGCTGGCCGGGCTGCTGAGCGGACGGGCCATGCCCGAGCACTGGGAGACGGCATCCCGCGAGCTGGACTTCTTCGACGCCAAGGGCGAGGTGGAGACCCTTTGCGGCAACCTGGCGGAGCCGTTGCGCTTCCGCGCGGAGAAGCATCCCGCGCTGCACGATGGTCAGAGTGCCCGTGTGCTGGCCGGCGAACAGCCGATCGGCTGGGTGGGCAAGCTGCATCCGTCGCTGGCGGAGCGCTTCGACCTCGGGGCCCCGGTGTTCCTGTTCGACCTGGATGCACGGACCGTCAGTACCGACCCGGTGGCGCAGTTCCGGCCCCTGTCGGCTTATCCCTCGATCCGGCGGGATCTGGCCCTGGTCGTGCAGGAGGACGTGCCTGCCGGGGATCTGCTGGCGGCGATCGGCGAACTCGAGCTGGAGCTGCTGCGTGACGTCCGGCTGTTCGATGTCTACCAGGGCAAGGGTTTGAATCCGGGCGAGAAGAGTCTGGCTCTGGGCTTGATTTTGCAGGCATTTGATCGCACGCTTGATGACTCCGATGTGACCGCCGTGACCGATGCGGTGGTGGCGCACCTCGAAAGCCGGTTCAATGCGACCCTGAGGCACTGATCGATGGCAGCTGTGACCAAGGCGGATCTGGCCGCCACGCTGAACGAGGAACTGGGCCTGAACAAGCGCGAGGCCAAGGAATTCGTCGAAATGTTCTTCGAGGAGATGCGTCAGTCGCTGGAAGACGGCGAGGGCGTGAAACTCTCGGGGTTCGGCAATTTCGTGCTGCGCGACAAGAACCAGCGCCCGGGGCGCAATCCCAAGACCGGGGAAGAGATCCCGGTCTCCGCGCGCCGCGTCGTGACGTTCCGCCCGGGCCAGAAACTGCGCGAACGGGTCGAGAGCTATGCTGGAAGCGAGTAACCACCAGGAGCTGCCGGCGATCCCGGGCAAGCGGTATTTCACCATCGGGGAAGTCGCGGAGCTGTGTCTGGTCAAGCCGCACGTGTTGCGTTACTGGGAGCAGGAATTCCCGATGCTGGAGCCGGTCAAGCGGCGCGGCAACCGCCGGTACTACCAGCGTCAGGACGTCATCCTGATCCGTCAGATCCGCGCGCTGCTGTACGAAGAAGGCTTTACCATCAGTGGCGCGCGGCAGAAGCTCTCCGGGGACGAGGCGCGCGAGGATCACCAGCAGGCCCGGCAGATCATCCAGGACACGATTCAGGAACTGGAATCGGTACTGAAGGTGCTGAGGAACTGAAACACGCGGAAGACGGGGTTGTTCGCCCCCTTTCGCGAACGGCCGCTCTCGATTACCATATGTCGCGTTCGGGGCGTAGCGCAGTCTGGTAGCGCATCTGCATGGGGTGCAGAGGGTCGCAGGTTCAAATCCTGCCGTCCCGACCAAATTTCTAGGGGCCGGTCAGCGAGTTACGCGCCGGCCCTTTTTTGTGCCCGGGTGTGTTGGGAATTCGTTTGCGATTCGTTTGCGAAACGAAGGCCGTCATCCGACATCCAGACCGGCCTCCGCATCCACCCAGGTCTCCCGGTGACGGCTCAGGTAGACCTTGGTCATGGCCTGGCTGGAGTGACCTAGAAGCCGCTGCACGGCGTCCTCGGACCACCCGGCTTGCCGGTACAGGTCTGCGCCCAGGGCGCGCACTTCGTGCAGGGACGGCCGGGCCCTGCTGGGGAGTTCTGACCGGATGCCCAGTCGATCCCGTACCCGGGCGAACTCTCGGCTCAGGCGTTCGGGCACCAGCTGTGTCCAGTGTTCCTTTCGCTTCTGGTGGTCGCGCCGGTTCCTGGTCGGCCGTCGGTGGATCAGGAAAGGGGAGAGCACGTCATCACGGCATGCATCGATTACCCTTTGTAGTTCGGGCCCGATCGCAATGCGGATATTGCCCGCCTCTTTGCCCGCGATTTTCTGCTGCCGCACCAGCAGGTGGCCGTCCTCGATATGGTCGAAGCGCATCACGACAAGGTCACCCCGGCGCTGGCAGGTCTGCAGCGCCAGATCCAGCGCGTTGCGGAACCATGGCTCCCCGGCATCGCGAATGGCGCGCCATTCGTCCAGGGTCAGGCGCTGGCGCTGGACCACCTCGGTCTTCGTCGCCGTCCCCTCGACCGGGTTGTCGTCCCGCAGGCCCTCCGCGACCATCCACGCGAATGCCTGCCGCAGCACGTTCCTGCGCGAGTTGCTGGACCGGGGCGGGTACTGGTTCAGGTGTTCGGCGATGTGCCGGCGCGTGACTTCGTGCGCGTCCAGGTGGCCGAACTGCCCGGCCGCCTCGCGCAGCATGTTCGTGTAGTCGTGGATCGTCTTCGCGGCCATAGGGTTGCCCTGGCTGTTTCGCCGGTCGGGCAATGTGGCTGCAAAACGCTCGAGTACGGTGCCGATCTGGTCAGGCCCGGCCAGCACGGCCGCGGCCATCGTCTCGGCTTCCCTGCCTGTAGGCATCAGGCGCGAGTTGAGGATCTTGGCCGCCTGTATCGCTTTGGCCTTGTCCACGCCCATGCCGTGCCGCTTTCGGGTCTGCGGGTGCTCATAGACGTAGTACGTCCGCCCCCGGCTGACCGTGGTATACAGGTTCGGCGGCAGGTCGCGCCTTCCTTTCTTTCGCGGGCGAGGGCTCATGCGGACTGCAGCACCCGCTCGACCAAGGCGTCATGAGTACCGGCCAGCCAGGCGTCCTCGTCGACGTAGTACAGCTTGCCCACGATCTTGCCAGGCACTTCGCCAGCATCGATCCAAGAGCGTACGGTGCGCCGCTGGGGCTGGCTTTCCTGGTCGAAATACCGCTGGCGGAATTGATCGACGGTGATCAGCTTCATACGTCACCCCTTGGTGCCGGCATTTCGCCACTGAGGTATGCGTGCTCGGTCTGCCCGTTCTTCAGCTCCGCGACACCCATCACCAGATCCCCCGAAGCGGCGAGAACGGGACGTCATCGTCATCGAAGGAGCCACCCGGACCGGACGACGGGGAGGACGAACCGCCACCGAAGCCGTCGCCACCGGGGCCCGGGTCGTAACCGCCGCCGTAGCCGGCACCGGCAGCAGCGGCACCGCCGGCGCCACCGCCGCCGCGTCCACCGACCAGCTGCATGTCACTGGCGACGATCTCGGTGGTATAGCGATCCTGACCGTCCTGCCCCTGCCACTTGCGGGTCTGGATCCGGCCCTCGATGTACACCTGGGAGCCCTTGGACAGAGACTGCGCGGCGATGTCGGCCAGACGACCGAACATCACGACCCGGTGCCATTCGGTGTTTTCGCGCCGCTCCCCGCTCTGCTTGTCGGTCCACT
>NZ_ATUL01000026.1:0-43969 GCF_000420185.1 Thioalkalivibrio sp. ALR17-21
ACCACGAGGTGCGCGCCCTGTGGGACATGATCCAGCGCTACATGGACATCACCCAGCCCATGCCGGACGTGCCCCGCCTGGAGCCGTTCCGCGCCCGCGACCCGGTCACCGCCGAGCACGACCGTCAGACCGGCCGCGACCCGCGCTTCTGGCGCGACCTCGATCTGGAGGCCTGGAAGTCCGGCGAGGGCGCCGAACGCCGAAGGGCCCAGGCCCGCTTCCCCTGGCGAAATCAACGCTGCCAACTCACCCCGCAGATCGGCCGCATCGGCATGGACGCCTACCGCCAGCAGCAGGCCCGGCTCCAGCCGGACCCGGCGGGATGAACCGGGGCCGCTGTCATGACGCCTCTGGCGTGTATGCCTGGTCCGATGCCTTCGCCAGCTTCGGGCTAGCCCCCACAATTACTGTCGCCTGCTGTGGCAGCCGTCCGAAGGTTTTCTTGCTTGTCGGCGTTGGCTTTGGATGGGTGTGCTTGCCCTTGATAATCGTCATTCTGGCCTGTGGCTGGAGGAACGCGGGGACGGTCGCTAGACTGCGCCTTTTCCACGCAAGCAGGAGTGTGCGCATGTCCGGTCAGCCCACGGCGCTGAAATCCGTCACCTTCCACGGCCTGGAGCCCGGGCCGCGCCTGGTCGTGCTGGGCGCGGTGCACGGCAACGAGCTGTGCGGCACCGAGGCGACCGAGCGGCTGCAGGCGGAACTGGAATCCGGCGAACGCGAGCTGCTGCGCGGCGCGCTCACCCTGGTGCCACGCACCAATCCCCTGGCGGTGCAGCGCAACCAGCGCATGGGCGAGCGCAATCTCAATCGCAACCTGCGGGTGACCGAGGATCCGCAGGATTTCGAGGATCGTATCGCCAACCGGCTGTGTCCGCTGCTGGCGGCGCATGACGTGCTGCTGGACCTGCACTCGTTCCACACCGGCGGGCAGCCATTCATCATGCTCGGTCCGCGTGACAACGACGGCGAGCTGGAGCCGTTCTCGCAGGCGGCCGAGGAGCAGGCGCTGGCGGCCTGCCTGGGACCGCGGCGCATGGTGGAGGGCTGGCTGGACACCTATGCGCGCGGGGTGGAGAAGCGCATGAAGAACCCCAACGCCAGTCACCGGGCGCAGATCCTGTCCACCGATCCGAGCTACGGCATCGGCACCACCGAGTACATGCGCAGCCGGGGCGGCTACGGGGTGACCCTGGAATGCGGCCAGCACGAGGATCCGCAGGCGCCGGAGGTGGCCTACAACGCCATCATCAACGCGCTGGCGCAGCTGGCGATGCTGCCGCAGCGCGCCACGCCCGGGCAGGCCGAACCGGAGGTGCTGCGCCTGGTGGAGGTCATCGATCGCGACCATCCCGATGATGCCTTCGCCCGCGAGTGGAAGAGCTTCGATCCGCTGACCCGGGGTGATCTGATCGGCGTGCGCGCCGACGGGACCGAGGTGCGCGCGCCGGAGGACGGTTTCATCGTGTTCCCCAACCCCAACAGCCTGCCGGGGAACGAGTGGTTCTACCGCGCGGAGTTCAGCGACCGCGAGGTGCCCCCGGGTCCGCAGTAGACCCCGGGGCCTGAACGGGGCGTTGGCGGCTCAGTCGTCGTCCGCGGGCAGTCGGGCAGCGCGCCGCAGGGCGCGGTCCACGGCGTTGAGCGCCTCGAGCTCCTTGCGGCCGCCGCGGTCGCCGCTCTCGGCACGGATCAGTTCCAGGCGGGGCGGGGTGGTCTTCGGGGGCGCCGCCAGCGCTTCCAGTCCGCCATCGCGCTCCACCCGGTTGATCTGCTGCCAGCCGCGCTCGGTCTGCAGCACCCCCTTGAGGCGGTCCGCGTCCTGTTCCTGCACCAGGGTCTCCAGGGCCGCATGATCGAACACGGTGGACGCCGGGAAGCGCCACGAGCGGCCGACGAACCCGTCGCCGCGGTTGTCGATCACCACCCAGTCACCAGGGTCGGAATCGGCGCCGTATTCATGTTCGTGGTGGTGCTCATGGTCATGATCGTGGCCGGTGTCCGCGGTCGCAGCCAGGAACGCCCGGGCCTCCGGGAACAGGGCGCCGCCGTGCTCCAGGCGCGCGGCGTCCAGCAGCGCCGCATCGATGTGCCCCTCGCGGGTCTCGATCACCCGCGGGCGCGGAGCTGGCAGGCCGGCCACGAACGCATGCAGGGCCTCGCGGTCGGCCTCGCTCCAGGCGTCGGCCTTGTTCGCGATCAGCACGTCGGCCACCGAGATCTGGTCGTTCCAGTTGGGGTGCTCGCGATGGCGCGGCGAGGCCAGGTGGCGCGCGTCCATCACCGTGACGGTCGCGCGCAGATCCAGCGCGGTGTCGTAGGGCGGGGCGGTCAGGGTGCGGATGATCTCGGCCGGATGCCCGAGGCCGGTGGGCTCGATCAGGATGCGGTCGGGACGCTGCTGGCGGATCAGGCGGTTGAGGCCCACGGTGAACATCTGCGCGGAGACGCAGCACAGGCAGCCGCCGGGGATCTCCTCGGTGCGCACGCCGGTGTCGGCCAGCAGGCCGCCGTCCACGCCGATCTCGCCGAATTCGTTGACCAGTACCGCCCAGCGTTCGTCCTGCGGACGCTGCTCCAGCAGAGCGCGAATGGTGGTGGTCTTGCCGACCCCGAGGAAGCCGGTGACGAGGTTGACCGGGATGTCCCGGTGGGCGGGTTCTGTGCGGCTCATGGCGGTCTCCGTGATTCGACGGTGAAACATGATAACAGTGGTGGTTCGCGGATCCCGCGGTGACCGGACCCAGCGCGATCGTTTGATTCGTACCCGCACCCGCACCGGTTCGCGAACCCGTTTACGCACCCGCCCCCGTTCATGTTCGCGCGACGCCATTCGCGTCCCCGTCATCGCGATTCGCATGGCCCTCCTTTTCCCGTCATCGCGAGTCGCGCAGTGACGTGGCGATCTCCATCCGAAGCCACCTGTGCCAGGGTGCAGGCATCTTTGGCCGATTGCCGCGTCGCCTTCGGCTCCTCGCAATGACGGGGTGGAGGGGAGGGCAGAGCTTCGGTTCCTCGCAATGACGGAGTGGGCGCTTCGCGGCTTGGTCGGTATTGTCCGGGCGCGCGAACTCACACGCCGCTGCGGGGTCGATTGGTTCAGATCCCCGGACGAGGAAGACCCCATGCTGATTCGTGTTCGCCGGCGCAGTGACATCCCGCGCAGCGAGGTGACCCCGGAGGCGGTCTACCGGCGCCGCCGCGAATTCATGAAGGGGGGGCTGGCGCTGGGGGCGGGGTTCGGCCTGGGGGCGCTGGGGCTTGCGGGCCCGGCGGATGCGGACCTGCGCGACGGGCTGCAGCCCCTGGACGCGGAGCCGGGCGAGTTCTCCACCGACGAATCGCTGACCCCGTTCGAGGACGCGACCACCTACAACAACTTCTTCGAGCTGGGTACCGGCAAGGAAGATCCGCACCGCCTGGCGGACAAGCTGCAGACCGATCCCTGGAGCATCCGTGTGGAGGGGCTCTGCGACAATCCCGGGGAATACGCGCTGGAAGATTTCATCGACCCCTGGTCGCTGGAGGAGCGGATCTACCGCCTGCGCTGCGTCGAGGGCTGGTCGATGGTGATCCCGTGGATCGGCTTCGAGCTCAACCGCATCATCGACCGTGCCGAGCCCACCGGCAGCGCCCGCTATGTCGCCTTCGAGAGCATCCACGACCCGGACAACCTGCCGGGGCAGCGCCGCAGCGTGCTCGAGTGGCCGTACGTGGAAGGGCTGCGCATGGATGAGGCGCGGCATCCGCTGACGATCGTCTCGGTGGGGATGTACGATCACGTGCTGCCCAACCAGAACGGGGCGCCGATCCGGCTGGTGGTGCCGTGGAAATACGGCTTCAAGAGCATCAAGTCGATCGTGCGCATCCGCTTCGTCGAGGACGAACCGCCCACCTCGTGGAACCGCATGCAGCCGAACGAGTACGGCTTCTACAGCAACGTGAACCCTGACGTGGACCACCCGCGCTGGTCGCAGGCCACCGAGCGCCGCATCGGCGAATTCCGCCGCCGGCGTACGGAGATGTTCAACGGCTACGGCGAAGAGGTTGCCTCGATGTACGCGGGCATGGACCTGACCGAGAAGTACTAAGGAAACATTGGTCAGTGTTTCCTTAGTGTCAGGACGCCGGCGCGCATCGGCCCGGCCTCCGCGCGGGGTGTGGACCCTGGTACTGGCGGCCTCGCTGGCGCCGGGGGCGTGGATCACCCTGCGCGCGGCCGGGTGGTTCGGCGGTCTCGGAGTCAACCCGATCGAGCGGCTGCTGGCGGATACCGGCACCCACGCGATGATCGCGCTGCTGGTGGCGCTGGCGGTCACGCCGTTGCGCCAGTGGACGGGTCTCGCCTGGATCAGCGCGCTGCGGCGGATGCTCGGGCTGGTGGCCTTTGCCTGGGTCAGCGCGCATCTGCTGGTCTGGGTCGGGCTGGATCTGTTCTTTGACTGGGTACTGATCCTCGATGACATCCGTCACCGGCCCTATGTCACCGTCGGGTTCACCGCCTGGGTGATCCTGCTGGCGCTGGCGCTGACCTCCACGCGCGGGGCGCAGCGGCGGCTGCGACGCTGGTGGCCGCGCCTGCACCGCCTGGCCTACGCGGCGGGCGTGCTGGCCATCCTGCACGTGCTGTGGTTGACCCGCGGCGCGGACTACGTCGAAGTGGGGATCTATGCCGGAGTGCTGGCGGTGCTCTTCGGCTGGCGGCTGTGGCGGGCCCTGCAACCGGTGCGAAGGCCCCGGGCGGGATGAAAGATCTCCCCGCGGTCGGCGTCGCATCGCTACAATGGGGAAAACGTCTGAATGGAGCAGTTCCTTGGCCACCTTCACCCTCACCCTGCATGCCCCCGATCCCGAGCAGCCCGAGCTGCAGACGGTTTCGGTGGACGAATCCGGCGACGAGCTGCCCGAATACGGGCAGGTGTGGGTGTGGGACATCCTCTACGCGCAGCAGCTGTTCGCGCTGGGTGACACCCGGCCGGCACAGGATCTCAAGGAGATCCTCGAGCTGTGGGCGGTGAATATGTCCAGCAAGGTGTTCCAGCCGCACCAGCACATCCTGAACAAGGGCTATCTGGACCTCTCCGAGAACCTGAAACTGGTGACCGACGAGACGGAACGCCCCGCACCGGCCGACGGCGACCGACGGATCGAGGTGCAGGTGACCGGGCAGGTGGGGCAGATGCCGGAGGTCGCCGTGTCGCCCGAGTCACTGGAGGCGAACGATCGGGTGCATCTGGTACTGGGACTGGCGCAACATTTCAATTATGCCAACGACAAGTTCGGGCGCGAGCTGCCGATCCATGTCCTGGCGCTGCGCAAGTACCACGCCGACATTCAGCTGCCGCATACCCGCGAGGCGATGGATGACGGGCCGATGTACGCCATCCAGAAGGCCATGGAGTACTTCCAGGCCGCCAACCAGGGCACGGTCCAGTAGCGCCGGGCGGGCATGGGAAACACTGATCCATGAAGACCGTCTACCACAACGCCGATCCGGTGATGGCCGAGTTCATCGGCGGCATGCTCAACGACGCGGGCATCCCCGCCCACGTGCATCAGGCCGGGCTCTATGGCGCCTCGGGCGAGATCCCGCCCAACGAGTGCTGGGCGCGCATCGTGGTGGTGCACGAGGAGCAGGCCACCGAGGCGCGGGAACTGGTGATGGAATACCTCGAGGGCGATCCGGTGGGTGACGCGACCGAATGGACCTGCCCGAGCTGCGGCGAGCGGATCGAGCCGCAGTTCACCCAGTGCTGGAACTGCGGGCGCGAGCGGCGCTGAAGCAGCGTCAGCCGGAGCCGGCGCGGACCAGCGGCTGGTCGCCGTTATAGTGCCGACCGATGCGCCGGATGTATTCGCGGGTTTCTTCGTAGGGCGGGACGCCGCCATGGCGTTCCACCGCACCGGGACCTGCGTTGTAGGCCGCCAGGGCCAGGTCCAGGTCGCCGTCGAAGCGCTGCAGCATGGCGGCCAGATAGCGCACACCGCCCTGGACGTTCTGGGCCGGATCGAAACGGTCGGTCACCCCCAGCTCTGCCGCGGTGGCCGGCATCAGCTGCATCAGACCGTGGGCGCCCACCCGTGACACGGCCTCGGGATCGAAGCAGGACTCCACGTGGATCACCGACAGGACCAGATCCGGATCCACTCCTTCGCGGCCGGCGGCGTCGTGGATGATGTCGGCGTATTCCCCGCCGCCGCTGGCCATCGCCCGTTGCGCGTTGCGGCCGCAGCGGGCGCGCGCCGGCGGACGGCCGTACTGGGCGATCAGCTCCATGCCGGGCCCCTGGTTGCGCAGGTTGGTGACCAGACGTTCGCCGTCGGGTCCCTCGAAGACGAAGATCTCGGTCGGCGACCAGCCGTCGTCACCGCCGGTGGCCGTGTTGCCGCGCGTGGACGAGGGACCGGGAACGTCCTCGTAATCGCCGTGTTCGGGCGGTTCGTCACTGATGACGCGGGCGCCATCGTCATCGATCCAGGTGTAGAAATCGGCCTGCGCCGGTACCGGGGCCGCGAGGCCCCCTGCCAGGGCCAGTGACCCGACCGCAAGGGTCAGGGCGGACAACCCCCTGCGCAACGCCGTAAGATGATGGACCGTGTTCAAGCCGGTTCTCCCGTCGATCTGCCGATCCCCATGACCGCCTTCTCCTCGACTGCCGCCATTATGGCGCCGGAAACCACGGCGCTGGAAGGCCTTTTGCGCGATGAATCCGCGCACGCGGGGACGGCCGGGGTGGAAGTCCTGGATCGGGTGGATTCCACCAGCCGCTATCTCCTGGAGGACGTGTCCGCCGATGCGCTGCCGCGGGCCGGACGGGTGTGTCTGGCGCGCGAGCAGACCGCCGGTCGGGGCCGTCGTGGCCGGGACTGGGTCGGGCACCCGGAAGACGGCATTGCACTGTCCGTCGCGTGGCCGCTGGAACCGGGCGAGCGGGTGCCGCCGGCGTGGCCGGTGGGCGCCGGACTGGTGCTCAGCGAGACCCTGCACGAGCTGGGCTACGCCGCGGTCGGCCTGAAATGGCCCAATGACCTGGTGGTCGGCGAAGCCAAGCTGGGGGGGATCCTCGTCGAGCAACAGGCGCCGCGTGTCGCGAACGGTGTCGGCGGGCGCCTGGTGGCGGGCGTGGGACTGAACCGCACCGGGTCGCGGCGTCTGCAGCTGGGGCGTGCGGTGACGGACCTGGCCGCGCAGGGTGTCACGCCGCCGGACTGGCTGGAACTGGCGGGGTGCCTGGCTGCGAGTCTGCTCGAGGCGCATCCATGGCTGATGGCACACGGTCTGAGTCAGGCCGGCGAGCGGCTGCACGCCGTGGATGTGCTGGCGGGGCAGCGCGTGAAACGCCTGGAGACCGGCGAGCGATTCCTCGCGCTGGGGATCGATCCGCAGGCCGGCACGCTCCGGGTGCGCGACGAAGAAAGCGGAGAACGGGGCGGGGAACAGGCTCTGCATTCCGGAGAGGTCAGCGTGCGCAGGTGGAATCATGCCGAGTGACGGGAACCCGAGTCTGACGCTACTGCTGGATCTGGGCAGCAGCCGCCTCAAATGGTCCCTGCGCGACGCGTCCGGGGTGGAACAGGCCAGTGGTGCCGACGCCGATATCGCGGCCGGCGTGGCGGAGCTGGCGCGCACGGTGTCGGTTCCGCCGGGGGCCGCATGGCTGGCGCGGGTCGGGACACCGGAGCGCTCGCAGCGCCTGCGCGAGGCCCTGGCCACGGCCTGGCCCGGTCTGACGGTCGAGGAGGTGGAACCCCGTCTGGAGGCGGGGGCCGGCGTGGGCCCCGGGGCGGCGGCACGGTCGGGCGTGCTGGTGTCGCGGTATGCCCACGGCCAGCTGGGCGTGGATCGTTATTGTGCCCTGCTGGCGGCGCGCGCGCGTGACCCGGGGCAGCCGGTGGTGCTGGTGGATGCCGGAACCGCCGTCACGGTGGACGTGCTGCGCGCCGACGGTGTGCACCTTGGGGGTTACATCCTGCCGGGGCTGCACGGCGGCTGGGCCGGGATGCAGAAGCTGTTGAGCGATCGCATCGCCCCGCGAACGCCGGGCGCGGGTTTTGATCCGTGGCCCGCGCGCTCGCCGGGGCAGAGTACGGCCATGGCGCTGGACCGGGGCTGGGCCACGGCCTGGGCGGCGGGCGTGGCGGCCGTGGTGGCGGCCGGCCGTGAATCGCTCGCGGACACCCGGTACCCCGAGGAGGGGGCCGCAGGGTGTGCGGTGGGGGCGCGCGTGCCGGTCTGCCGGCTGACGGGGGGTGATGCCCGGATGCTGATGGAGGATCTTCCGGGGCCGGTCAGAACGGATCCCCGGCCCGTGCTGGACGGGCTGGCGGTGCTCGCCGGGCTGGAGCTGGCGGACGAGTCACGGACGGGGAGGGCGGGGGAATGATTCGCTGGACGGTTTTTGCGTTGCTGCTGGCCAACCTTGGCTATCTGGGCTGGGCCTACCAGAGCGGACACCTGGACCCGGATCCCTGGTCCGATGCTCCGCCCCCGGAGGCCGCGGGCGAAGGCATCGAGGTGCTGGAGGTGCGCACCGGGGCCGAGGCGGAGCGTTTGCGCCAGCGCCTGGAGGCCCGGGAGGATCCCTCCGCGTCGGCCGAGGGCGGGGAATGATCGCTTCTTAATCCTCGCCCGGCATGCCGCGCTGCAGGGCGGCGAATCCGAGCGCGATGTCATCGGGGTCGGCACCGGGATGGATCTGCAGCTGGGCTTCCACGGCCGCCGGGTCCACGTGGCTGGCCGCCACCGCCTCTGCCGGCAGGTAATGCAGCCACCAGGCCAGCGCGGCCTGGGTGGGCACCTCGGTCCAGGGTTCGAGTTCCCCGTCCAGCCGTTCGGCATGGGCGTTCAGATCCTCGTTGAAGAACGGCTGCAGCCGGTCCAGGCGCGCCTGCGGGTCGGGTTCGCCGGCGGCGGTGTCCGTCGGATCGCGCTCCAGCGCCCGGGCGGCCCGGCGCAGTTCCAGCCGGGCGATTTCCGGCCAGATCTGCGCGGGCAGATAGCCTTCCAGTTCGGGCTGGCCCTCGTCGGTGACCGCATGCAGGAAACCCGCCGGGATGCCCAGATAGGCATTCACGCCGCGCAGGGCGGTGTCGGCCCACTCGAGCAGCTCGTCATCGTCGAAGATCCGCGCACTGGCGGCCAGTGCCGCGATGGCCTGCCCCGAGGTATGGGCGTAGGTCGTGCGGTCGACCCGCGGCGGATCGGTGGCGCGGCGTTCATCCGGATCCAGTCGGTAATAGGCATTGTCGGCGTACTGGGAGTTGCCGAAGCGCCGCTGGTCCTCGTCCCACATCGCATCGCGCAGCCAGCGGATCACGTCTTCCGCGATCTCGCGGTAGCGTTCATCGCCGGTTTCTTCCCAGGCGCGGGCGAACAGCCACAGGAACGCGGCATTCTGATCCAGGCGTTTGGAGGTCTCCAGGGCCCGGTCCGGGTCGCGCTGGTCGAAGTCATAGAAGAAAAAGAAACCGCCATCCACCGGGTCGTGCAGGTCTTCGGCCACCTGATCCAGCAGGCCCGGCATGCGCCCGGCCCACTCCTCCTGATCCAGCAGGAAGCGGTAGGTCCAGGGTTGCGGGCGCTTGCTCAGGGTGCCGAACAGCGCGCTGCCGCTGAGGCGGTCAGCATCGGCGACGTACACCTGGTCGAGCATCTCAAGAAAGCCGCCGACCGTGGTGATCGGCTCCTCGGCGGGGGTTTCCTCGCGCCCCGTCACCGACACCACCCGCTGCTGGCGCTCCAGGATCCGGTACAGGCCGTCGGCGCGGATATGCCCGGTGAAGCGCGAGATCACGTCATCGTCCGGGGTGGTGATGACCACGAAGGGCAGACCGCGGCCGCCATAGCGCGTAAAGAGGTCGGCGCGCCGATCCAGGTCGATCAGGACCGGGACGTACTCCTGGTTCAGGATGTCCACGACCATGGGGTTTTCCAGTGACTCGTTCTGGAAGTCGATGCACCAGGTGCACCATTGCCCGTGGAAGTAGAAGAACAGCGGCTGGTTCTGATCCTCGGCCCGGTCGAACAGTTCGGGATCGAAGCTGTGCCATTCGATCTGCGAATCCGCGGGGTAGTCTTCCGCCGGCGCCGCACCGACGAACAGCCACAGCGCCGCGATCAGCAGGGTACCCGCGGCGCGCAAGCCGTTGCGGGCAGATGAAACGTGTTGAGTTGCGGTTCCCATGTCGGGCTCCTGGACCGCGTCTCGCGGTCGATTCTTTCGTAAAGCATAGACGCTGGCCGCGGGGCTTCTCCATGATCGCCGTGCTCGGCTGCTACCATGCTCGGGTTCATCCGAGGGGGCCTTGCATGAGAGACGAAAGCGCGCGGTTGGCTGTTCCGCGGAGGTGGCTGCGATGAGCGACGTGCGGATTCTGGTGCCGGGGCTGCGCGATGCCCTGGTGGCGGCACGCGCCGCCGGGGGCGGCGGGCTGGCGGTACGCTGGCTGCGGCAGCTGCTCGCGCGTTCGCGCGCGGCGACGCCCGCTGAAACCGTCAGGGGGGTGCGACCGGACGAACCGCCCGGCTGGGAGCGGACCCTCGCGCAGGCGCTGGGATATACGGACCCCGGAAACGGAGGAGAGACGGGGTCCGCCTTGCGTACCTGGCTGGCCAGTCCGGTAGCACTGAATGCCGGCATGCGGGACCTGACCGCCCGTCCGGTGGACGGGGTCGCCGATACCGATCGGGAGGCCCTTTGGGCGGCCGCCGCACCGGAGCTGGAAAAGGTCGGGGCGCGGCTGGACCAGTCGCCGCAGGGCTTGTGGCTGCTGTCGATGGCCGCCGCGGGTGCCGACGGCACCCGCAGCCCGTCGGCAGGCTGGGGCCGGCCGATGCCGGCCGCCGGCCTGGACAGCGAGGCCGCCCGCTGCCTGCAGGTGCTGGGCAACGCGATCCAGATGGCCTGGTTTCAGCATCCGGTCAACCAGCAGCGCGAACAGAGCGGTCTGGACCCGGTGCAGGGGCTGTGGTTCTGGTCGCCGGGCGAGCCGCCGCCCGCTGCGCCGGCCGTGCGGGTCGCCGGCGGCGGCATCCACGGCCGCTGGCTGGCGGAGACCGCGGGGGCGGACTGGAATCCCGATCCGGCGTCGGGTGGCGACGTGATCGTGATGGATTCGCTGGACGGTCCGGCGAGCCCGGAACGCATGGCCGAGCTGCTGACCTCGCTGGTGCTCGAGGTCATCGCCCCGCGTGCCGCCGGCCTGCGCTTCGGCCGAACCGGGCGTCTGGAGATCGAGGATCCACTGCTGCCACCGGCGGAGGGCCCGCGTCGCATACTGCGCGGACGTGATACCTGGGCGCTGTGGCGCCGGCGGATGCCCTGGCCCGGTCTGTAAGCGCTCGACGTGATACCACGCAGGCGGCCGGGCTTGGTATACTCTCGGGCTTTTTCCGCACGGGGACACACCATGGAACTGAGTCCGCTCTACAGCCGGATCGAAGACCTGCAAGGCCGCATCGACGGCCTGAGGGGGTATCTTTGACTACGCTGGCAAGGAAGAACGGCTGGAAGAAGTCCAGCGCGAGCTGGAAGAAAACCCGGACATCTGGAATCAACCGGAGCAGGCCCAGGCCCTGAACAAGGAACGGGCCCAGCTGGAGGGCATCGTCCTCAACATCCGCGAGATCATGGATGCACTTAAGGACAGTCGCGAACTGCTGGAAATGGCCGAGGCCGACGATGACGCGGAAACCGTGTCTTCGGTCGAGGCGGATGTCGCGGGGCTGACCGCGCGCGTCGAGGCCCTGGAGTTCCGCCGCATGTTCTCCGGCGAGATGGACGAGGCCAATGCCTACGTCGACATCCAGGCCGGTTCCGGCGGCACCGAGGCGCAGGACTGGGCCAACATGCTGCTGCGGATGTATCTGCGCTGGGCCGAGAGCAAGGGCTTCAAGGTGGAGGTCACCGAGCTCTCCGAGGGCGAGACCGCGGGGATCAAGAGCGCGACGGTGCGTGTCGAGGGCGACCATGCATTCGGCTGGCTGCGTACCGAGACCGGCGTCCACCGCCTGGTGCGCAAGTCGCCGTTCGACTCCGGCAACCGTCGCCATACCTCGTTCGCGTCGGTGTTCGTCTCGCCCGAGGTGGACGAGAACATCGAGATCGAGATCGATCCGTCCGACCTGCGCGTGGATACCTACCGTTCCTCCGGGGCCGGCGGGCAGCACGTCAACACTACCGACTCGGCGGTGCGCATCACCCACGAACCCACCGGCATCGTGGCCGCCTGTCAGGCCGGACGCTCGCAGCACAAGAACCGCGAGATGGCGATGAACCAGCTGCGGGCCAAGCTGTACGAGCAGAAGATCCAGGAGCAGAACGCGGCCAAACAGGCGCAGGAAGAGACCAAGTCGGACATCGGCTGGGGCAGCCAGATCCGTTCCTATGTCCTGGACCAGTCGCGGATCAAGGATCTGCGCACAGGCGTGGAGGTCGGCAACACCCAGGGCGTGCTCGACGGCAACCTCGATCCCTTCATTGAAGCCAGCCTCAAGAGCGGGCTGTAACCCCCGGAAACCCTCGATGACCGAAACAACCGACGAGAACAAGCTGATCGCGCAGCGCCGCGCCAAGCTCGACGAGCTGCGCACGGCCGGCAACGCCTTCCCCAACGACTTCCGCCGGGATGCCCTGGCCGGCGAGCTGCACGCCACGCACGATGAAACCGAGGGCGAGGCGCTTGAGGCCGAGGGCATCGAGGTCTGCGTGGCCGGGCGCATGATCGGCAAACGGGTGATGGGCAAGGCCAGTTTCGTGCGCCTGCGCGACATGAGCGGCGACATCCAGCTGTTCGTGCAGCGCGATGCCCTGCCGGAAGGGGTGTATGCGGCGTTCAAGCAATGGGATCTGGGTGACATCGTCGGCGCGCGCGGCACGCTGTTCCGTACGAAGACCGGCGAGCTGACCGTCAACCTGACCGAATTCCGCCTGCTGACCAAGGCCCTGCGGCCGCTGCCGGAGAAGTTCCACGGCCTGACCGATCAGGAGGCGCGCTACCGCCAGCGCTACGTGGACCTGATCACCAGTCCGGAATCGCGCGAGCTGTTCCGGCGGCGTACGCGGATCATCCGCTTCATCCGGGACTACTTCGAGGATGCGGGTTTTCTCGAGGTGGAGACCCCGATGATGCAGGTGATCCCGGGCGGGGCGACCGCGCGCCCGTTCATTACCCACCACAATGCGCTGGACATGCCGCTGTACCTGCGCGTGGCCCCGGAGCTGTTCCTCAAGCGCCTGGTGGTGGGCGGGTTCGAGAAGGTCTTCGAGATCAACCGCAATTTCCGCAACGAGGGGCTGTCCACGCGGCACAACCCCGAGTTCACCATGCTGGAGTTCTACGAGGCCTTCGTGGACCACCATGCGCTGATGGATCGCACCGAGGCGCTGCTGCGCGGGCTGTGCGAGCACGTGCTGGGGACCACCACCGTGGAATACCAGGGCGTGACCTACGAGTTCGGCCGACCGTTTGCGCGCATGACCGTGCGCGAGGCGATCCTCGCCCACAACGACGATATCGCGGATGCCGACCTCGACGACATCGAGCGCGTGCGCGCGCACTGCGAGCGCAAGGGCATCGAGGTGAAGCCGGGGTTCGGTCTCGGCAAGCTGTGGACCGAGCTGTTCGAGGCCACCGCCGAGAATCAGCTGCACGACCCGACGTTCATCACCGCCTATCCCACCGAGGTCTCGCCGCTGGCCCGGCGCAACGACGACAACCCGTTCGTCACCGACCGCTTCGAGCTGTTCGTCGGCGGGCGCGAGATCGCCAACGGCTTCTCCGAGCTCAACGATGCCGAGGATCAGGCCGAGCGGTTCCGCGAGCAGGTCGCGGAGAAGGACGCCGGTGACGACGAGGCGATGCACTTCGATGCCGACTTCATCCGTGCCCTGGAGTACGGCCTGCCGCCGACCGCCGGGGAGGGCATCGGGATCGACCGTCTGGTCATGCTGCTGACGGACTCCAGCTCCATCCGCGACGTGCTGCTGTTCCCGCACATGCGCCCCGAAGCCTGAGTCCCTCAGCGTTTGTCCGGGGCGATGACGCCCCGTGCGAGCAGCCCGGCGCACTGTGCCGCGGGAGCGGGGCGGGCGAGCAGGAACCCCTGGAGCGTGCCACAGCCGGCGGCTTCCAGGAAACGCTGCTGTTCGATGTTTTCCACCCCTTCGGCGACGGTTTCCAGGCCCAGGTTTGCGGCAAGGCTGAGCACCGTGCGCACGATGGCCTCGCCGCTGCCGCCATTGTCGAGGTCGCGCACGAAGCTGCGGTCGATCTTGAGTACGTCCAGCGGGAAACGCTGGAGGTAGGCGAGTGACGAGTACCCGGTACCGAAGTCGTCCAGGGCCACCCGCAGACCCATGTCGCGAAATGCCCCCAGGGTGTGGATGACCCGCTGGACGTCGGCCATCAGCATGCTCTCGGTCACCTCGAGCTCCAGCGCATCGGCCGGTGTGCCGGTTTCGGCGAGGATCCGGCGGATCCGGCGCGGCAGGTCCCGGTCACGGAACTGCGGGGCGGCCAGGTTGATGGAGATCCGTGGCGAGGGCAGTCCGCTGGCCTTCCAGCGCTGATGCTGCAGGCAGGCCTCGCGCAGGATCCATTCCCCCAGTTCCCGAATCAGTCCGGTTTCTTCCAGCACCGGGATGAAGGTCCCCGGCGACAGCACCTGTCCGTTGGGATCCTGCCAGCGGAGGAGGGCTTCGAGACCGGTAATGCGCCCGTTCCCGGCCTCGACCCGCGGCTGATAGTGCAGGAAGAAGCCTTCCTGGCGGTAGACGGCGCGCCGGAGCTGGCCTTCCAGGGCGACCCGTGCGCGCGCCGTGGTGTTGCGTTCGCCGGAGCAGAAACGCAGCCCGTTACCGCCTTCCCGCTTGGCCTGATCCATGGCGGCACCCGCACGGCGCAGCAGCTCGTCGGGTTCGCTGCCATCGTCGGGGTAGAGGGCCGCCCCGGCCGACCCGGGAACGTAGACCTCTTCGCCATCCATCGCGAAGAGTTCCTTCAAATGGTCCAACAGACCGGCCGCCTGGCGGACCAGGGTTTCGGCCTCGGCACTGTGACCCAGCACGATGCCGAATTCGTCGCCACCGATCCGGGCCAGGGTGTCGCCTTCCTCGAGGGCGCCTGCCAGACGCTGGCTGACCCGCTGCAGCAGTGCGTCGCCGGCGGCGTGGCCGAGCCCTTCGTTGATCCCCTTGAAGCGGTCGAGGCCCAGATGGAGGATCAGCAACGGCGAACCGCGGTCGCGGACGTATTCCATGCTTTCGTTCAGACGCTGCAGGAACAGTTCGCGGTTGGGCAGCCCGGTCAGGGGGTCGTGCCAGGTCAGGTATTGCAGCCGGTCTTCGGTCTCGCGGCGTTCGGTGATGTCGTGCACGATTCCGGCCATGCGCCGTGGACGGCCCTGCTCGTCGAAACGCACGGTGCCACGCTGATAGACCACCCGCGTGGTGCCGTCCGGGCGGCGAATGCGGTGTTCGATGTCATATTCCGGACCGTCCGGACGCAGGGAGGCATTGATCGCCTGCTGGACCCGCTCCCGGTCGTCGGGGTGAACGGCCGCCATGAACGATTCGTGGTTGGCACCCCACTGATCCCGGGTCATGCCGAAGATGCGATAGACCTCGTCCGACCAGCGGATCTCGTCGTTTTCGAAATCCGAGATCCAGGAACCCAGATGGGCGATGCGTTGCGCCTCGGCGAGTTCGGCCTCGCGCTGTTCCAGCGCTTCGCGGGCCTGGTGGCGCTCGGTGGAGTCGATGCCCAGGGTCTGCAGGTGGGTGAGCCGCCCGTGCTCGTCGAAGAAGGCGCGGGAGGTCCATTCGACCCAGCGCCGGGTACCGTCCGCCCGAATGACCGGGTTTTCGATGATCCGGACCGGCTGTTCCGGCGTGAAGCGCGCCAGGTCGGCGAGGTTGGCCTCCTGGTGTTCGGGGGGCAAATCCTCGATCCAGCGCCGGCCGACCAGATCCGCCCCGAAGTATTCCCGCGCCATGCGATTGGCGAACAGGATGGTGGTGTCGGGCCGGTAGACCGTGATGATGTGCGGGTGGTCCTCGATCAGGCTGCGGTAATCGATGACCAGTGTATCGTCGGGCCCGTATTGATGTTGATCCGTTTTCATCCTTGATTCCTGCCTGGTACCCGACCGCTATTGGCTCATTATGGCGATGGGAATCCGCCCGGTGCAATCGCGCCGGATCCGCCCGGCGAGTCCGGTTGCGCGAAACGCCATGCGCAGATCGGGTATCCTTGTGAATCTGAATCCGTACTCAGGGAGCCATCAATGCAGCCCTTTGCCTCGCGCAATGTCTTCGGTGAGGAACTCGAGCCCTGTGGCCGCGACCCGGTGACCGGGTTCTATCGCGACGGGCGCTGTGCCACCGGACACGACGACACCGGCATTCATACGGTCTGTGCCGAAGTGACGCAGGCGTTTCTGGATTATTCCCTGGCGCAGGGCAATGATCTGGTGACGCCGATGGAGGCCTTCGGCTTCCCCGGGCTCAAGCCCGGAGACCGGTGGTGCCTGTGCGCCGGCCGCTGGGTCGAGGCGTATCGGGCCGGCGTGGCGCCGGGTGTGTACCTGCGGGCGACCCACGAGGAGACCCTGGCGATCATCCCGCTGGATGTGTTGCAGGCGCACGCCCGCGACCCGGCAGAGTAGAGCTGGTCAGGCGGGGCGGGCCAGATACCAGCGGATGACCGCCCAGTCATAGGCCGCGTGCGCGATCATCACCACCACCAGGTTCTCGGTCACGTGGTAGACCCAGCCGAGATACAGGCCGATGAGGGTGGCGAAGACGAAGTACAGATGGCTGACGTAGTGCGCCAGCCCGAACAGCACCGAGGCCAGCAGGATCGCGGCCCCGGGCGGCAGGTGCAGACCCAGCCACTGCTGTAGCACGCCGCGTACCAGGAGCTCCTCGCCGACCCCGGCGAGCACCGCGATCAGCACCACCGAGCCGGCCGGGGCCCCGCGAAACAGCAGATCCAGGAATTCCTGCAGCTGTGCCCGAATGTCTCTAAACGCCGGGTGGTCGGTCCAGCCCAGCACGGCGACCAGCAGGAACATCGGGGTGGTGACCAGCAGGCCCAGGGCGACGGCCTCGATGCTCCAGTCCATCACGTCCAGCAGCGGTACGCCGGCGAGCGCCGCCAGCGCGAACGCCACGGGGATGAGTGCACCCTGGAACAGGGCCCCGGCGAGCAGTGGATGACGGGCGATGAACGAACGCAAGGCAGCGGGTCTTCAGGCAGACGGTGAATCGGGATTATGCCGACGTGAGCGATCCCGGGACACGGGCGTGTTGCGAGACAACCCTAATGATACCATGCTCTGATCGAGGGCATGACCTTGTGTCCCCGGGCAAGGGGATGGGCGATTGAGTCTTGAGACGTACGACACGGGGGCATCCATGGGGCGCGACGTCAGCAAGCAAGCGACCGTAGCGCAGGAAGCCGCGCCGGCCTTCTGGCGACGCCCGGTCGCCTGGGTCCTGACATGGCTGGTTTACTCCATGTCCATGCTTGGCTATCTCGCGTATGAAAGCGCCCAGCGCGGAGTCTTCTGTCTGAGTGCCGGCGCATGAACCTCT
This sequence comes from Thioalkalivibrio sp. ALR17-21, assembly GCF_000420185.1. Lineage (NCBI taxonomy): Bacteria > Pseudomonadati > Pseudomonadota > Gammaproteobacteria > Chromatiales > Ectothiorhodospiraceae > Thioalkalivibrio > Thioalkalivibrio sp. ALR17-21. The sequence continues at coordinate 17,598 of NZ_ATUL01000026.1, forward strand.
TTCCCCGCTGGCTGGAACACGAGGCCCGCTTTGACGTCCTGCTGAGGACCTATCGCGAGCGCGCGGATCACATCATGATCGGCATGAACGCCTTCCTGCTGGCAGTCTGTGTGGCCCTGGCGCCGTGGTACGGGACCTGGCTGGCCGTGCTGACGGTGGGCGTGCCGACCCTGATCCTCGCCTTCATACTGGGAACCCGCTACGCGGGGACGCTGATCACTCGGCTGTACATGGCAGCCGCGTTCATGGTGTTCACCGGGCTGATCATCCATCAGAGCGAGGGGATGACCGAGGCCCATTTCGCCGCCTTCGGCCTGATCGGCATCCTGCTGTATTACCGCGACTGGCGCACTATCGCCATGGCGACGCTGGTGATCTACCTGCATCACTTGATCCTGGGGTATACCCAGACCCTGGGCGTGCCGGTGTACGTGTTCGACGGACCCGAATTCTGGACCCTGTTCTGGGTCCACGTTGCCTATTTCCTGCCGTTCATCGCAATGATGGTCTACCTGTCCATCTGGCTTCGCCGCGAGGCCTATCAGGACCAGCACGTGATCGAGATGGCACAGGACATCATGCAGGGGGATCTGATCTCCGATCAGCAGCTTCCGGACGATGTGCGGGATGCGCCCCTGATCCAGGCCGTGGTGCAGATGAAGAACCGGCTGCTGGATCTGCTCCGGGTCATGCCCGTGCCGGCGGCGGTGATCCGCCTGGACAACGAGACGGTGGTCAACACGAATGAGGCCTGGAGCACCAACATGGGCCTGACGGCGCCCGGGGCCAGCGTGCGCGATACCCTGATCTGCTCCGTGCCCGGGACCTGGGAAGAACTGGTGGCCGAACTGCAGTCGTCGCCCGATCGCGTGCTGGATAAAAAGGAGATCAGCCTGCGTCTCCCCAACGGGCAGGAAGGCCTGTTTGAGGTTTCCGTGGTGCTGCACGAGGAAAGCCAGCCCGTGATGGCCATCCTGACCATGGAGGACATCACCCAGCGCCGGCGGACCGAACAGACCATGCAGCGCCTGGCGTTCCACGACATGCTGACGGACCTGCCCAACCGTACCCGTCTGCTGCAGGTTCTGGAGCAGGGCCTGCGGGCGTGGGAGCGTGACGGCCAACCCCTGGCCGTCCTGCTGATGGATCTGGACGGCTTCAAGCCGGTGAATGACACCCACGGCCACGACGCCGGGGACGAGGTGCTGCGCGTGGTGGCGCAGCGGCTGCGTCATGCGGTCCAGGCGGACGACCTGGTCGCGCGCCTGGGCGGCGACGAATTCGTCGTGGTCTTGCAGGGTTATGGCAACGGGGAGGCGGCCCGGGAAGTCGGGCAATGGTTGCTGGAACACATGGCGCGGACCATGGAGCTGGAGACTGCGGGCATTACTGTCCAGGTCGGGGGCAGCGTCGGGATTGCCCATGTCGGCCAGGGGGCGCGTGATGTGGATGATCTGTTGAAGCAGGCCGACGTAGCCCTTTATCAGGCGAAGGGTCAGGGCAAGGGCGTGGTCAGCGTCTATGATCCGTCCCGCGCAGCCACGGGCTGACATCCTCCCGGATCGTTTCACGCGGGAGAAGGCGAAGCGAAAGCCGTTGCGCCGATGCAGTGCCCTGGCAGAGCCGATTCAGTGTTGATCCGATGCCTGCATGTGTTCCCGCAGGGAATCTTCAAGCACCGAAGCCGGCGTGTCGTCCGGATACATGTGCACGATCTCGCCTCGGGGGTTGATCAGGTAGCTCCAGGTGGAGTGGTCGACGGTATATGCCAACGCCGAGTCAAGTTCCACCCGCTCGTATTCCGCACCGTAGCGCCCGGCCACCTTCGCGATCTGTTCGGGCGAGCCGGTCACCCCGGTGAAGGCCGGATCAAAGAAATCGACATATTCGGCGAGGTGTTCCGGATCATCGCGCCATGGGTCGACGGAGATCAGGATGAGGCCCGCTGCGTCGCGTTTGTCCGCCGGCAGTTCATCGAAGACCTTGGCCCAGCGGGAGAGGCTGACCGGACAGGCATCCGGGCAATGGGTAAAGCCGAAATACAGCACTGTCCATTGACCCCGGCGGTCGACAAGGGACACTGGACCGGCCGCGCTTTCCAGGGTGAAGTCGCCGCCTTCTGGCTGGGGACGCCATTGTCCCAGGCTCCATGCGATGAAGGTCACAACCGCCGCGGCTCCGATCAGGGTCCCGGCGAGCAGGAGCGGGCCTCGCCGGGACCAGCGGCCTGGCTTCACAGCCGGGCGCGATGATCCAGGATTACCCCGACCCCGTGGCGTTTGCCGGCGGGCAGGGCGTCGAGCACCTCCCGGCGTACGCCGGCCGGCAGCTGCTCGCAGGCACGCGCCAGCCCGTGGCTGGGCAGGCGGTCGGCGAGGCGCGCCACGGAATGCGGATCCAGCGCTCCGAGAACCTCGGCCTGGGCCCGCTCGGTGAGGTTGAGAAAGCGCATGCGCGCGGCGGCCAGCTGACCGGCCTCCAGTGCGCCCTGGATGCCGGCTACGGCGGGGTCGGGGCGCATGTCGGCCCAGTGCACCCCGGGTACGGCGCTTTCACCGCGGAATTCGGCGCCGGTGTGGAAATCCTGCACGGTGTCCATTGCCAGTTCGGTCATGTTCGGTCTCCTCGCATCGGTTCGGTGAAACGGAAAAACACACGATGCGAAGGCCGTCCGGAGGTCCCCGATCGGGGAGCGGGCGGTGGGCCAGGCACGACCCGGTCGCTACCGGGATGTGCGGGAACCCGTATCCGGCGTGCATCCACGTCACGACGGACCGGGTTCCGGGGCCTCGTTCAGGCGAGGAGGCGGGGGGGCCGGGTCCGACGGACAGCTGGATACACGTCATCCGCCGCGCCGGCGGCCTTCGTGCATCGGCAACTGCAACTGTCCATGGGTGTCGTCATACCTCGTATGGCTCAACATGCGCTCGTGGCACCCGGCCACGAACGGGCGCGAATCATAGCGAAAGCGCGGGTGGCGAAACAAGCCTTGCGGCGGTGTGCGTTGACAGGTTCCGATGCGGGTTATAGTTTGACCCGTTTCCCGGCGCGCGCCGGATCAGGGTGCGCGTATCCTGATCGCGCCGGTCGCCAGCGCCGCAAAGCCTACGCCCGGTGACCCCGGGCCCAATCAGGAATCGACCCGTGACCGACGTCTTTCCCCGCATCGAGCGACTGCCCCCCTACGTCTTCAACATCGTGAACGAGTTGAAGGCCGAGGCACGAGCTCGCGGCGAGGACATCATCGATTTCGGCATGGGCAACCCGGACCAGCCGACTCCGAAACACATCGTCGACAAACTGACCGAGGCGGTACAGCGCGGCGACACCCACCGTTATTCGGTGTCGCGCGGGATCCCGCGGCTGCGGCGCGCCGTCACCCGCTGGTACCAGGATCGTTTCGATGTGGAACTCGATCCGGAAACCGAGGCGATCGTCACCATCGGCTCCAAGGAAGGCCTGGCGCATCTGGCGCTGGCCACCCTGGGGCCGGGCGATGCGGTGCTGGTGCCGAACCCGGCGTACCCGATCCATCCCTATGGCTGCGTGATCGCCGGTGCCGACGTGCGCCACGTGCCGCTGACGCCGGACGTCGATTTCTTTGCCGAGCTGGAGCGGGCGATCCGCGATTCCTGGCCCAAACCGAAGATGCTGATCCTGAACTTTCCGGGGAACCCGACCACGCAGTGCGTGGACCTGGAGTTCTTTGAGCGGGTGGTGGAGATCTGCCGCGAGCACGGGATCTGGATCGTGCACGATCTGGCCTACGCCGAGATCGCGTTCGATGGCTATCGGGCCCCCTCGATCCTCGAAGTGCCGGGCGCCAAGGACATCGCGGTGGAGTTCTACACCCTGTCCAAGACCTACAACATGCCCGGCTGGCGGGTCGGTTTCATGTGCGGCAACCCCACGCTGGTGGCCGCCCTGGCGCGGATCAAGTCGTATCTCGACTACGGCACCTTCACGCCCATTCAGGTGGCGGCGATCTCCGCGCTGGAAGGGCCGCAGGACTGTGTCGAGGAGATCCGCGAGACCTATCGCGTGCGCCGCGACGTGCTCTGCGACGGCCTGAACAAGCTGGGCTGGGCAGTGGAAAAGCCGAAGGCGACCATGTTCGTCTGGGTGCCGATCCCCGAGCCCTATCGCGAGATGGGGTCGCTGGAGTTCGCCAAGAAGCTGCTGCGCGACGCCAAGGTGGCGGTCTCGCCCGGGATCGGCTTCGGCTCCTACGGGGATGACCACGTGCGCTTCTCCCTGATCGAGAACGAGCAGCGCACGCGCCAGGCCCTGCGGGGGATCAAGGCGATGTTCCGGGCGGATTCCGTCCTCGCCGATGCCTCCGCGTAACCAGGCATTCGAAGACCAAAACCCGGATGCGGTGCATCCGGACGATCAGGGAAACAGGATCATATGACGCCGGTAAAGATCGGAATTCTCGGACTGGGTACCGTGGGCTGTGGCACGGTGAACGTGCTGGCCCGCAACGGCACCGACATCGCCGGGCGCGCCGGACGCGGGATCGAGGTCGTGGCCGCGGCAGCCCGTGACATCGAGCGCGAGCGCGACTGCGACACTTCCGGAATCCGCCTGACCACCGACCCTGGCGTGGTGGTGGACGATCCCGAAGTCGAGGTGGTTGTCGAGCTCATGGGCGGTACCGAAACCGCGCGTGATCTGGTCCTGCGGGCGATCGATGCCGGCAAGCACGTGGTGACTGCGAACAAGGCGATGATCGCGCTGTACGGCAACGAGATCTTCGAGCGGGCCCATGCGCGCGGCGTGATGGTGGCCTTCGAGGCGGCGGTGGCCGGTGGCATCCCGATCATCAAGGCGATCCGCGAGGGGCTGGCGGGCAACCGTATCGAGTGGCTGGCCGGGATCATCAACGGGACCGGCAATTTCATCCTCACCGAGATGCGCGACAAGGGTCGTGACTTCGAGGACGTCCTTGCGGAGGCTCAGTCGCTGGGTTACGCCGAGGCCGATCCGACCTTCGACGTGGAGGGCATCGATGCGGCCCACAAGCTGGCGATCCTGGCCTCCATCGCCTTCGGCATCCCGCTGCAGTTCGATCGCGTGGCGGTCGAGGGCATCAGCGGGATCACCCGCGAGGACGTGAGCTTCGCCGCCGAGCTGGGTTATCGCATCAAGCACCTTGGCATCGCCCGGCGCATGGACAACGGCTACGAGCTGCGCGTGCATCCGACCCTGATTCCGGAACGCCGGCTGATCGCCAATGTCGACGGTGTGATGAACGCGGTGCTGGTGCAGGGCGACGCGGTCGGCCCGACGCTGTACTACGGCGCTGGCGCCGGGGCCGAGGCCACGGCCTCGGCGGTGGTGGCCGATCTGGTCGACGTGGTGCGCGCCCTGACCACCGATCCCGAGAACCGCGTGCCGCATCTGGCGTTCCAGCCGGATGCGCTGTCGGATCACCCGGTGCTGGCGATGGAAGACGTACACACCTCGTTCTACCTGCGCCTGCGCACCCAGGACCGGCCGGGCGTGCTGGCCGATATCACCCGCATCCTCGGCGAGCACGGCATCAGCATCGAGGCCATTCTGCAGCGCGAACCCGATCCGCAGCGCGGCGAGGCCACCATCATCATGCTGACGCACGCGGTGCGGGAAGGTGCGATGAACGAGGCCATCACCGCGGTGGAGGCACTGCCGCACCTGCTGACGCCGATCACGCGCATCCGCATGGAAGCGCTCTGAACAACCGACTGATCCGATCCACGACACGAGAATCCGCATGGCCCACGGACACCGCTACACCGGCCTGATCGACCGTTACCGCGATCGCCTTCCGGTCCACGACGACACCCGCGTGATCTCCCTCGGCGAGGGCGCCACGCCGCTGATCCGGCTGAACAACATCCCGCGCGAGCTGGATAGCGAGGTGGAGATCTACGTCAAGTACGAGGGCCTGAACCCCACCGGTTCGTTCAAGGACCGGGGCATGACCATGGCCGTCACCCGCGCCGTGGAAGAGGGTTCGCGGGCGATCGTGTGCGCCTCTACCGGCAACACCTCGGCCGCCGCCGCGGCGTATGCCGCCCGCGCGGGGATCACCGCGTTCGTGGTGATCCCGGACGGCAAGATCGCGATGGGCAAGCTGGCCCAGGCGATGATGCACGGGGCCACGGTGATCCAGATCGCCGGGAATTTCGACGATGGCATGCGCCTGGTCAAGGAAGTCGCCTCGAACACGCCGGTGACCCTGGTCAATTCGGTCAATCCGTACCGTCTGCAGGGCCAGAAGACCGCGGCGTTCGAGATCATCGAGGAGCTGGGCCGGGCACCGGATTATCACTGCCTGCCGGTGGGCAATGCCGGCAACATCACCGCGCACTGGATCGGCTACAGCGAAATGGCCGCCCGCAGCAGCGAGGACGTGACCGACGCCTGCGCCTACTGCCAGGGGCACTGCAAGTATGCCGGCGGCGGCATGGTCGGGAACCGGCCGCACATGGTGGGCTATCAGGCCTCGGGTTCGGCGCCGTTCATGCGCGGGGCCATGGTGGACGATCCCGACACCGTCGCGACCGCGATCCGCATCGGTCACCCGCAGTCCTGGGACATGGCGTGGAAGGTGCGTGAGGAATCCGGTGGCTGGTTCGACGAATGCGCGGACGACGAGATCCTGGCCGCGCAGAAACTGCTGGCGGAGAAGGAGGGGGTGTTCTGCGAACCGGCCTCCGCTGCCTCGCTGGCCGGCGCCCTGCGCGACATTCGCTCGGGGCGAATCCCGGCGGGGTCCACCGTGGTCTGCACGCTCACCGGCAACGGCCTCAAGGACCCGGACACCGCGATCAGTCAGAGCGTGGTCCAGCCGACGCGGGTGCCCGCGGAGCTGGACGCCGTGTCGCAGGCGATCCGCGACAACCTCGCCTGAAACCGTTCACCTGAAGCCGCGGGACCGGTTCCGGCCCCGCGGGCAGGGTCAGTTCGCCGGGCGTTCGGGGGTCTCGATCCTGGCGGCTTCGCGCAGGCGTTCGATCTCTTCCTGAATCGCGCGGCTTTCCAGGATCTCGATCAGTTCGGCCCGCACGTCTTCCATGGGCGGCGGGTCGACCGGACGCGTCTCTTCCAGCCGGATCAGGTGCCAGCCGAAGCGGCTTTCCACCGGATCCGTCGTCGTCTCGCCGGGTTCCAGGCGCTGCACGGCATCGCTGAAGGCCGGCACCATGCGGCCGGCTTCGAACCAGCCCAGGTCACCTCCGCGTTGGGCGGAGCCGGGGTCGGTTGAATGCGCTTCCGCCAGCTCGGCAAACGACACCCCGTCCTCGAGTTCGGCCAGCAGGTCCCGGGCGGTTTCCTCGCTCTCGACCAGGATGTGGCGGGCGCGGTACTCCTCGGCGGCCATCTGCTCCACCTGGCGTTCGTATTCGGCGCGCAGGTCGTCCTCGGTGAGTTCCAGCTCGGCCGTCATCCGTTCCATCATCTCGGAGGCGAGGAAGTTGGTGCGGACCATCTCGAGGATCCGGCGCGTTTCTTCTTCCTCGTGCAGGCCACGCCGCTCGGCTTCCTGGCGCAGCAGCCGCAGGCTGATCAGCTCGTCGAGCACGCCATCATCGCCGGCCATCCCGGGGGCGTCATCCAGCCCGGAATAGGTGAAGACATCGGCCCGGGTGATCGGTTCGCCATCGATGCGTGTGAGGATTTCGGCGTCTTCGGTGGTGGTGTCGGCACCGGTTTCGTGGCCATTGCGTTCTTCATCCCGGGGGCCGTCGCCGCAGGCGGCGAGTGAGGTAACGGCGACCAGGATGGCGGCCGCGAGCAGGCCGCGGGGTGCGGACTGTGGAGACGTTGATGCGGCCATTCAGAACACCTGCTTGAAGGGGCGGACATCCACCGAGGCATACACCCCGGCCCGGACATAAGGATCGGCATCGGCCCATTCGCGGGCCGCTTCCAGAGACGGGAATTCGGCGACGATCAGGCTGGCGCTGAAGCCGGCCGGCCCCGGATCGGGGCTGTCGATCGCGGGGCACGGCCCGGCCAGCACCAGGCGTCCGGTATCGCGCAGGGCCTGCAGGCGTTCCAGGTGTTCCGGACGCGCCGCCAGGCGGGCGTCCAGCGAATCGGGGGCATCGTGGCCCTGGATCATATAGAGCATCGGCATTCCGTGTCGGGGGACAGGCGGACATTGTAACGTCACGGGCGGGTGCGGCGTGATGGTCGGGTCACAGTTGCGCTACACTGCGCGCTTTGTCCGATCTGCGGTTCCCCATGAGTACGTTCGCGATCCACCCCGAGAATCCCCAGCCACGGCTGATCCGCCAGGTCTGCGACCGGCTGCAGGAAGGTGCGGTGATCGCCGTGCCCACCGATGCCTGTTATGCGCTCGCGTGCCTGCCCGGTGACAAGACCGGCGCCGATCGCATCCGCCGCATCCGCGAGGTGGACGAGACCCATCATCTCACCCTGCTGTGCCGTGACCTGTCGGAACTGGGGGTGTACGCCAAGGTGGACAACAGTGCCTTTCGGCTGATGAAGAACCGGACTCCGGGGCCCTACACCTTCATTCTCCCCGCCACCCGCGAAGTCCCGCGGCGGCTGCAGCATCCCAGGCGCCGGACGATCGGACTGCGGGTGCCGGACAGCCCCATCGTGTCCGCGCTGCTGGCGGAACTCGGTACCCCGTTGATGTCCGCCACCCTGCAGCTGCCGGGGGACGACACCCCGCTGACCGAGGTCTGGGAGATCGAGGAACGGCTGGGGCACGCCGTGGATGCCATCATCGACGGCGGGGCGGGGACACTGGAGGCGACGACGGTGCTGGACCTGACCGGCGAAGGAGTCGAAGTGGTACGTCACGGGCTTGGCGACGCGGCCTTCCTGGATGAATAGTCATGCGTAAATGGATCATCCTGGTCCTGGTGCTGCTGGCCGTGGCCGCACTCTGGCCCTGGTACGTCGGGGGGCAAGTGGAAGACACCCTCAGCGCCGAGATGGACCTGCGGGCGGGCGGCCTGGAACTGCGCCACGAACCCGGAATCTACGAGCGGAGCTATCGTGAGGCGCGGTCCGAGGGAACGTTGCACGTCAGGGATGGTACGACGACCTACGAGATCCCCTTGCGGCATGAAGTTCGGCACGGGGTTCTCGGAGCGAGGGTCGAGACCCGGCTGGATCACGCGGCCCTCGACGATGCCCTGGCTGACCATGCCGCGCTGGCTGCCGTGCTGCAGCGGCTGGAACCGGAAGCGGAAAGTCGGAGTGGCCTCGGAGGCGGCGTGACGACGCGCGTGCAGGTGCAGGGAACGCGGCTGGATATTGCGCAGTGGTCCGCCGTGGCGGAAGACCGGGAGTCGGAGAGCCCCCTGTGGCTGGAATTCGAGGAGGCGTTGGGCCAGTTCGCGTGGTCGGAGGAGCAGGCGATGGCGAGTCTGTCCATCCCGCGTCTGCGACTCGACCACGCGGACGGGACCCTGGTGTTCGAAGGTCTGCGGCAGGTCCTTGCGCTGGAACCGGACGCCGACGGGGCCTATGGCGTGCTTCCGGATTATGAAGGCGGCGTGGCGGCCGACCGGATGGAATGGACGGGGCCGGGATGCGAGGGCAGTCTGCTTCTGGAACGTGCCCGGATCAACGCGTTCCAGAGCACCCATGGAGACCGGCTGGACTCCCGTGCGCGCCTGGAAATCGACCGGATGACCGTGACGCGGGGCACCCAGCGTGTCGTGCGCCACAGCGGGCCGATGGATCTGCAGCTGGGGCTGGAGCGCTGGGACCGCGCAGCCGTGGAGCAGCTCGCCGGAACCCTGCGTGACCCGGCGCACCGGCGCCAGGAGGCCGAGCAACGCCGCGATCTCACCCATGCCGCGATGATCGATGCCGTGAGCCAGTCGCTGGAGCGCAGCCCGGCGGTGACGCTCAGGGCGATCATGAACGACGAGCCGGAGCGTCGGCTGGAGCTGGAGGGCAACCTGGTCTTTTCCGGGACGCCCGACGGCTTCCGCATGCGCCCGGTGGAAGCGATCGCGCTGGACATGCAGGCCGCGGTCGGGCTGCAATGGCCCGAGTCGCTGGTCGGGCTGGCCGACCCGGAGCCGTTCGGCCGGGTGCTGGCTGCGGCCGAGGCGGATGCCTGGCTGGAACGGGACGGCGAGATCCTGAGCGGGACTCTGGCGATGCGGGGCGGCCGCATCCACGTCAACGACCGGGATCGTACGGCCAGCGCCCTGGGCCTGCTGTTCGCCGCCGCCGGCGGCATGTTCTGACACCGACCACCTCAGTCTCATCAGTCAACCATCAGGAAGGATCGCGACCGTGACCACCAATCAGGGGACGAACCAGCGTGTCATCTCGGGGATGCGGCCCACCGGGCGCCTGCACCTCGGGCATTATCACGGGGTCCTGAAGAACTGGATCGAGCTGCAGCACAACTACGAGTGCTTTTTCTTCGTTGCCGACTGGCATGCGCTGACCACGCACTACGAGGACCCGGGCGACCTGCAGCAATACGTGACCGAGATGGTGATCGACTGGCTGGCCGCGGGGGTGAGTCCGGGATCGGCCACCCTGTTCGTGCAGTCGCGCGTGCCGGAACATGCCGAGCTGCATCTGCTGCTGTCCATGATCACCCCGCTGGGCTGGCTGGAGCGGGTGCCGACGTGGAAGGACCAGCAGGAACAGCTGCGCGAGAAGGACCTGGCGACCTACGGTTTCCTCGGCTATCCGGTGCTGCAGAGCGCCGACGTGCTGGCCTATCGCGCCGGCATGGTGCCGGTGGGCGAGGACCAGGTCTCGCACCTGGAGGTCACGCGCGAGCTGGCGCGGCGCTTCAACCATCTGTACGGGCGCGAACCCGGGTTTGCCGAAAAGGCCGAGCAGGCCGTGGACAAGATGGGCAAGAAGGCGGCAAAGCGCTACCGCGATCTGCGCAAGCGCTTCCAGGAGCAGGGCGAGGACGAGGCCCTGGAGGTCGCCCGGGCGATGCTGGAATCCCAGCAGAACATCTCGCTGAAAGACCGCGAGCGGCTGTTCGGCTACCTCGAGGGCGGGGGCAAGATCATCCTGCCCGAGCCGCATCCGAAGCTGACGCCCACCGCGAAGATGCCCGGGCTGGACGGGCGCAAGATGTCCAAGAGCTATGGCAACACCATTAGCCTGCGGTCCGAGCCGCAGGAGGTGGAGAGCCAGATCCGGACCATGCCCACCGATCCGGCGCGGGTGCGCCGCACCGATCCGGGGACGCCGGAAAAATGCCCGGTGTGGGAGCTGCATCAGGTCTACACCGGCGAGGAAAAGCGGGGCGAGCTCTACGAGGGCTGCACCACCGCCGGGATCGGCTGTCTGGACTGCAAGAAGCCCCTGATCGCGGCCATCCAGGAGGAACTGGAACCGATTCAGCAGCGCGCCCGCGAATACGCCAGTGATCCCGGGCTGGTGCGCTCGATCATGGTCGAGGGCTCGGAGGCCGCCCGCGAAGAGGCGCGCGAGACCCTGGAGGAGGTCCGCCGCGCGATGGGGCTGGACTACCTGCGGTAGAACCGGTGAGCGAACATGCCGAAGACGCCACCGTCGACCCCGTTGATCCGGCCGCCGCCGGGGAGGGCGAGCACGTCTGGCGTGTTCACGGCGAACCGGTCGCGGAGCTGCCCGAGGACCTGTACATCCCGCCGGATGCACTGGAAGTGTTCCTCGATTCCTTCGAGGGGCCACTGGACCTGCTGCTGTACCTGATCCGCCGGCAGAACCTCGACATCCTGGCGATCCCCATCGCCGAGATCACGCGCCAGTACATGGCCTACATCGAGGTGATGCGTGCCCTGCGCCTGGAGCTGGCGGGCGAATACCTGGTGATGGCGGCACTGCTGGCCGAGATCAAGTCGCGCATGCTGCTGCCACGCCCGGCGGAGTCGGGCGAGGAAGACGCCGGCGACCCGCGCATGGCCCTGATTCGGCAGCTGCAGGAATACGAGCAGTTCAAGACCGCGGCCGAACGCCTGGACGCGCTGCCGCGCATGGAGCGGGATTTCTTCGCCGCCGGCGCCGCGACCGACGCACTGGAAGGCCCGCCGCCCCCGGCGCCGTCGCTGGATGCCCTGATGGATGCGCTGGCCGGGGTGATGCGGCGTGCCAGCCTGAGCGCCCACCACCACGTGGCCACCGAACAGCTGTCGGTGCGCGAGCGCATGACCCGGCTGCTGCACGAGCTGGACAGCGAGACCTTCACCGACTTCGTCGGCCTGCTGGAACGGGCCGAGGGCCGCCAGGGCGTGGTGGTGTCGTTCCTCGCCATCCTCGAGCTGGCCAAGGCGGGGCTGGTGGAGTGGGGGCAGAGCGAACCCTACGCCCCCATCCGCCTGCGTCGGCGCGGCGGCGACGCCTGACCCTGACGGCGCCCCGCCGCCTCGACGCCCCGTGCCCTCCTTTCGCGGGGCTGAGGTCAGCTCGCGTGGTGGGTGGACGTGGCGCCGCGATCGAATGCCCCCTCGTACAGGCGCAGCAGCGCCGGGATCACGAACAGTACCAGCACCGTGGCCACTGCCAGCCCGAACACGATCGAGATCGCCATCGGGATCAGGAACTGCGCCTGCACCGAGCGCTCGAACAGCAGCGGGGTGAGGCCCGCGATGGTGGTGACCGAGGTCAGGATGACCGCGCGCAGGCGCTGGCAGGAGGCCTCGATGATCGCCTCGCGAAGGGCCAGACCGCTCTCCCGCAATCCCTGGTAGAAGCTGACCAGGATGATGGAGTTGTTGACCACGATCCCGGTCAGGCCGAACAGGCCGAACATCGACAGCACGGTCAGCTCCACCCCGAGGATCCAGTGGCCCAGCAGGGCACCGAGGATCCCGAACGGGATGATCGCCATCACGATCAGCGGCCAGCCCCAGGAGGCGAAGACCCAGGCGAGGATGATGTACATCAGGCCCAGCGCCAGCACCAGGCCCGTGCGCATGTCGGCAAACGTCTCCTCCTGATCCGCCGCGCGCCCCTCGAAGGACCAGTCCACCCCGTGGCGCTCGGCGACCGCGTCCAGCGGACCGTCTTCCAGCGCGGCGCGGATGCGCGCGGCATTGTTTACCGAGCGGTCGACTTCGGTGGATACCTCGATCGCGAGGCGGGTATCGGCATGCCGCAGGGTCTCGAAGCCGGGACGGGATGCGAGTTCCGCCACGTTCTCCAGCGGGGTCAGCTCGCCGTCCGGCAGGCGGATCTGCAGGCGGTCCAGGCTTTCCGTCGCATGGCGTTCGTCGTCGGGCAGACGCACGCGGACCTCGACCTCCTCCAGTCCGTCCTGATAGATCTGCGCCAGATGGCCGTCGTAGGCGTCGCGCAGCTGCGCGCCGAGCTGCTCCGTGGTCAGTCCGAGGGCGCGGCCTTCCGGCAGGATGCGGAAGGTCAGCTGCTCGCGGCCGAACGGGGTGTCGTCCTGGGTGGCGAAGGTGCCCGGGAACTCGTCGAACAGATCGGCCACGTCCAGTGCCGCGTCCTTGAGGATATGCGGGTCATCACCGGTCAGACGCACTTCGAGATCGCGCCCGGGCGGGCCGGCCTGACGCTCGTCGATAGAAAAGGTCTCGATGCCGGGGGCCTCGCGGACGTTGTCCCGCCATGCCTGGATGAACGCCCGGTTGCGCACGTCGCGCGCCTCCGGCGAGATCAGCTCGACCTGGATGTTGCCGAACTGGTCGCCCTGCGGGGCGTTGCCGTCGCCGGGGTCGATGCCGCGTCCAAGACGGGTCACCGAGGCACGCACCAGGCCGCCGCCGAGTTCCTCGTCGGTTTCCTCCAGCGCCTGTTCGACGTGGATGAGGAACTCTTCGACCCGTTCCGGCGGGGTGCCGGCCACGAAGTTCACGCCCGCGTTGACGACCGTGCCCTCGGGCGAGGGGAAGAAGGTGAAGCCGATGCGTCCGGATGCCGCCAGGCCGATGGCCAGGATCACCGCCCCCACCGCCAGGGCGAGGGTGACCCCGGAGTGGTCCACGGCGTGCGTGACGGCACGGCGGAACGGGCCGTTACGCAGGTTCTCGAACCCCCGGTCGAAGCGCGCCCGCAGGCTGCCGGCCGGCGGTTCCTCGAGGCGATCCATCACGCCCTTGAGATGCGCCGGAAGGATCAGGAACGCGATCAGCAGGGTGGCCACGATCACGCAGATCACCACCAGGGGGATGTCGAACAGGATGTTGCCGATGATCCCGCCGATCAGCATCAGTGGCATGAAGGCCGCGACGGTGGTCAGTGACGCGGCGACGACCGGACCGACCATGCGCTGAGCACCCTGACGTGCCGCCCGACTGGCCGACAGGCCCCTCTGATGCAGGCTGTAGGCGTGCTCGGAGACGACGATGGCGTTGTCGACGATGATCCCCAGCGACATGATGAAGCCGAACAGCGACATCATGTTGATCGAGCCACCCACCAGCCACAGCACCACGAATGCGGCGGTGAAGGCGATCGGGATGCCGAGGGCGACGCGCAGGGCGATGTGCCGGTTCAGGAACAGGAACAGGATCCCGAGCACCAGCAGGAGTCCCCCGGCACCGTTTTTCAGCAGCAGGGTGATGCGCTCGGACAGCAGCTCCCAGAACGCATCGGTTTCCTGCAGCTCGACACCCGGGGGCAGGGCGGGCCGGGTGCGCTCCAGCCACTGTTCGAGGATGCGCGCGGATTCCAGGGCGTCGCCGGTCTCGCTGCGCATCAGCTGCATCTCGATGGCCCGCGTACCCTGCGAGCGGACACGCACCTCGCCGTCCCGGGGGCGCAGGTCGATGTCGGCGATGTCGCCCAGCAGCACCCGACCGCGTTCGGGGTCGCCCTGCAGCACCAGGCGTTCGAAGGACACGATGTCGCGTGCCTGCTCCAGGCTGCGCAGCTGTCGGGCGGTGTCGTCGCGGCCGACCGAGCCGGCGGGCATGTCGCGGCTCATGCCGGCGATCGCGGCGCCGATGTCGGCCAGGGTCATGTCCAGGCGGTAGAGATTGAGGGCCGGCACCTGGATGGCCATCTCGTCTTCCGTGAGGCCGGTGAATTCGACCCGCGCGATGCCGGCGTCCAGCAGCTCGCGTTCGTATTGCCGGGCCAGGGTCCGCAGCTGTTCCGGGTCGTCGGGGCCGGTGATCAGCAGGCGCGAGACCGGCTCGTAGTTGATCACCTGATTGACGATCGGGGTCTCGGCATCCGCCGGCAGGTTGCGCTGCTGATCGACCCGGTCGTTGACCTGTTCCAGCGCGTGCGACATGTCTGCGCCGGGTTCGAACTCCAGGGTGATGGTCGCCACCCCCAGCGCGGAGGTGGAGGTCATTTCGCGCAGGTCGTCGACCGTGCGCAGGTCCTGCTCCAGCGGGTCGGTAATCGACTGTTCCACGTCTTCGGCGGCAGCGCCCGACCACACGACCTGGACCGTGATGATGTCGAGATCAAAATCGGGGAAGAACTGCGAGTTCAGCTGGTTCAGGGCATAGGCGCCCGCCAGCAGCATCAGCGCGATCAGCAGGTTGGCGGCCAGGCGGTGTTCCAGGAACAGCCGGATCGGACCGCGACCGGCCGCGCCCTCCGTATCGCCCCCGGCCGGGGCGCCACCCGGCATGGGTGCGCTGGGTTCACTCATCGCCGGCGTCCTGCGGCTGGAGGTCCGGGTCGCCTTCGCGCACGGCTTCGGCCGCGGTGGGGAGGTCCTCGTCGTCCTCGACCTCCACGCGCAGGCCATCCACCGCATTGGGCAGGCGGGTGGCGATCAGGACGTCGCCGGCCGACAGGTCGGGGTTGCGGACCAGGGCCAGGGTGTCCCCGGCCTCGCTGCGGTATTCGCCCAGACGTTCGACGTTCAGGGACTGCAGGCGGCCGTCGATTACGCGGAACATGGTGTCGCGCCCGTACAGGGCCTCGAACGGAACGGCCAGGCTGTCGTCTTCCTCGGGCAGGCGCAGGTCCAGTTCAAGGAAGCGGTTCAGACCCAGCGAGCGCCCGCCGTCGCGGATTGCAAACACGCCGTGCGAAGCGCTGGCGCCAGGCCGGGTTTCGCCTTCGATGCGGACCAGTTCGCTGGTGATCTCGCGGCCGCCGTTGCGGGCCGAGGCTTCCAGCGTTCTCCCCTCCGCCAGCAGCGCCTCCAGCCGCGGCTCCAGCGACACGGGAAGTCCGGCCCGGATCTCCACGTCGTCCACGTCGAACAGGCGCACCAGTTCGTCGCCCACCCGGGCGCGTTCGCCCGGGGAGGTCCGGACGGCGGTCACGCGGGCATCGAACGGGGCGCGGATCTCGGTGCGTTCCAGGTCCAGTTCGGCCTGTTCGACCGCGGCCCGGGCGCGATCCAGCCGCGCCTCGGCGCCGGCGATGCGCATGGGGGCATCCGCGATCGCTTCTTCCCGGTTCTGTACTGTAAGTTCGGCCTGTTCGAGACGTTCGCGGGCATCGTCGACATCTCTGTCGGAGCCCATGTCCCGCTCACGCAGGTTGCGGGCCCGGTCGAGGCCGCGTCGGGCAATGTCCCGCATTTCACGTTCGCGGATCAGGGCCTCGCGGTCGTAACGCGCCCGGAGTTCCTCGCTCTCGAGGGCCCCCTCAAGTTCACGCACCTCCGCTTCGGCCTGGCGCAGGGCGAGGCGGGCGTCGGCCGGGTCGATCCGGACCAGGAGGTCGCCTTGCTCCACATGCTGTCCGATGCGGGCGGAAACCGTTCCCACGTCCCCCTGAACGGCGGCCCGCAGGGTCGCATCGCTGGCCGATGCGCTGCGTCCGTAGAGCATGACGGAAGGCCGATGGGTGCCCGGTTCGGCGACGAACCCCCGTACTGGCCAGGAACGTTCCTCACCCGCGGGTGCGGGCGCCTCGGGACCGGTAGCGCGCAGGATCATGAATCCCGCCACGCTGAGCGCGAGGATCAGTACGGGGATGAGGGCACGGCCGACTCGCGGCATGACACGGGACATGCAGTTCTCGCTCGGGTCCTGGGCTGGATGGGGCGCGGGCCTGACGCCCGGGCCTTGGAGACGGTGCACCGGTTGAAGTTCCCGTCCGCGGGAGACCGGTATCAGTGTCTCCTGATATGGCCAATCCTAACATCGGCGGCGCGAGGGCCGCAGGCATGGGGAATGCCTTTCTCAGGCCAGGTTATAGCGATGCAGCTTGCGCCACAGGGTCGTGCGGTCGATTCCGAGACTGCGGGCGGCCCGCGAGCGGTTGCCATTATGGGCGGCAAGGGCCTGGCGCAGGCGCCGCGCCTCTTCGGACTCCCTCGGGGATACCTGCGGGGCCGTGTCCGTGGGAGCCCCTTCCGGAAAAGCCGTAGCCGGGGCGGCAGCCTCCGCCGGTGGTGAAACGGTCCCGGGAGGCCGGCCTTCGGGCAGGGGGAAATCCTCCACGCGACCGTTGACCGCGTGCAGCTGGAGGCAGGCGAACACGTTCTCCAGCTCGCGGAAATTGCCGGGCCAGGGGTGGGCTTCCAGTTTGCGCCTTAACACCGGCGCCAGCTGCAGCGCGTGTTCCTCGACGAAGCGGTCGAGGGTGGCGGCCAGGTCACGCGGCCGGGTCCGCAGGGGCGGCAGCTCCACCGTGGCGACAGCCAGGCGGTAGAACAGGTCGGCGCGGAACTGTCCCGCATCCACGCGGGCCTGGAGGTCCTGATTGGAGGCGGAAAGGATGCGTACGTCCACCTGCCGCGTGGTGTTCTCGCCCACGCGTTCGAACTGGCCATCCTGCACCGCGCGCAACAGCTTGGCCTGCAGACGCAGCGGCAGTTCACCGATTTCGTCGAGGAACAGGGTGCCGCCGTGGGCGGATTCGAAACGACCCTCGCGATCGCTCACCGCGCCGGAAAAGGCCCCGCGCACATGGCCGAACAGCTCCGATTCCAGCAGCTCGTCGGGGATGGCCGCGCAGTTGACTTCGACGAAGGGTCCGGCGGCCCGCGGGCTCCATTCATGGATGCCCCGGGCCAAACGGGTCTTGCCGGTTCCCGACTCGCCCAGCAGCAGCATGCGAATGTCGCTGCCCGCCGCCCGGCGGGCGAAGACCATCTGGTGATGGCAGTCCGGATCGGCCGAACGGAACGCGTCCGGCAGCCCCTCCCCACGATTCATTTTCATGGCCTTCCTCTCCGGGAAACTCACCCGGAGTATGGCAGCGGCGTTGCAACGCCGCCACCGCTGTTGCAACAAAAAAATTTACGAAGTAACAGATGCTTATATTCGAATTCCCGGGTAGCGCGTGTTGCAACACCCTGAGTGCGCGCTGTTTTTTCACGAGGACAAATATCTGAAATTTAATAATATTCTAATATTGGCATTTCTCTTGCTTGTATCGGGGCGTGCTTTTCTCTACAACGAAACAAGACCAACGGAACAGGCACGCTGTCGGGGGGAGGTGCGAATGACGCTCATGCGAACGGCCAGCCTTATGCTGTGCATGGTCACCGTGGTTGGCACGGCCGGTGCGCAGACCGCCTGGACGCCGGCCCAGAGCCCGGGAACCACCAGTCCGGACAACACCGGGGTCCATGTTGCGCAGCCGCTCGCCGCGGAGCGCCATACCGTCAGCGGCACGGTGATCCCGTTCAGTGAAGTGACCCTGCGGGCGCAGTCGGGCGGCCGGGTGATCGCGGTCGAAGGGGTCGAGGGCGACCGCTTCGAAGCGGAAGAAGAACTGGTCGCGATCTCCGACGATCGCCTGCAGGCCCAACGCCAGGCGGCGCTCGCCGAGATGCGCACCACCGAGGCGGCGATCCGCGAAGCACGCATGCAGTACGACCGCGAGGTCATTTCCCCGCGCTCGCAGGACATCGGGCAGATGCCGGGCATGGGCATGCCGTCGATGTTCGACCAGATGTTCACGCGCAACATGGGGCAGTTCATGGGATTCGGTGACCCGACCCTGGACCGCACTACGGATCTCTTTTCCCGCCACATCGGCGTCGATCAGGCCCGGGCGCGCTGGGAGCAGGCCCGGGCCCGCGTCGAGGAGCTCGACGTCGCGCTGGAGGACACCCGCTCCCGTGCTCCGTTTGACGGGGTGATCATGCACAAGCACGTGGAACAGGGCGATACCGTTCAGCCCGGGCATCCTCTGGTCACCTTCGGGCACCTGGATTATCTGCGGGTGGAGGCGGCCGTGCCGGTTCGCCTGGTGCGTCAGCTGGACGTGGGCGACATCGTTCCGGTGACGCTCGACGGGCATGCCGAAGAAGTCAGCGCCCGGGTCTCGCGGATCTTCCCGCTGGCCGACCCGCAACGCCATACCGTGACCGTGAAGTTCGATCTGCCGCAGGAGGTCCGCGGCGGCCCGGGCATGTACGCCGAGGTGCATCTGCCGGGCGAAGTGACGCGCGAGGACCGGGTGGTGATCCCGGAGAGCGCGATCATCCCGGGCGGGGCCCTGCCGCGCGTGGCCGTGCTGGATGCCGATGACGAGGTGCGCATCCGCATGGTCCGGCTGGGGGCGTCGCGTGATGGCGGCGTGGTCGTGACCTCGGGGCTGGAGCCCGGGGCGCGGGTGCTGCGGCACCCCGGCGGCCGCCATTGATGCGCTTCGAAATCGAACAATGACAGGACGTTCGCGCCAGACATGAGCGACCAGGAACCTCGCAACCAGGAACGGCCCGGCGATCACGCGACCGATCCCGGCATCGCCGGGCGCATGGCCCGCGCCTTCGTCCATTCGCCGCTGTCGCCGCTGCTGCTGCTGGCCAGCATCGCGATCGGCATCCTCGGCCTGGTCGTCACGCCACGCCAGGAAGACCCGCAGATCTCGGTCCCGATGGTCGACATCATGGTGGAGTATCCGGGCGTACCATCGGAGCAGGTGGCCAGTCTGGCCGCGCGGCCGCTGGAACGCCTGATGAGCGAGCTCTCGGGTGTCGATAACGTCTACTCGGTCTCGCAGCGAGGCGAGGCGATGGTTACCGTCCAGTTCGACGTCGGCGAGGAAATGGAATCCTCGGTGGTCAAGGTGCACGACCGGCTGATGTCGAACCGCGATCTGATGCCTCCGGGGGTCAGCGAACCGATGGTCAAGCCCAAGGGTGCGGATGACGTGCCGGTGGTGACGCTGACCTTCTGGTCGCACGAGGTCGATGACGCGATGCTGCGCCAGATCGCGCTGGACGCGCAGCAGCAACTCAACGAGGTACCGGACACCGCGCAGAGCTTCGTGGTCAGTGGCCGCGAGGAAAAACTGCGCATCGAGGTGCGGCCGGAACGGCTGGAAGGTTACGGGGTCACCCTGGATCAGATCGCGGGTGCGGTGCGTCAGGCCAATTCCGAACGCGGCGCGGGCGCGATCGAGGCGGGTGGACGGCACATGTCGGTGCACACCGGTTCGTTCCTGACCAGTGCCGAGGATGTCGAACGCCTGCTGATCTCGGTGGAAGACGGTCGCCCGGTGTATCTGCGCGACGTGGCCGACGTGAGCTATGGCCCGGGGGAGGTGGATCGCTTCGTGCGTCACTATTCCGGCCCGGCCGCCGAGGCCCCCGATGCCGCACCGGAGGGTGCGTCCGCCGTGACCCTCGCGATCGCCAAGAAGCCCGGCAGTAACGGGGTCACCGTTGCCAATGGCGTGCTCGAACGCCTGGAGCGTCTGAAAGGCTCCGCCATCCCCGACAACGTGGGCGTCGAGATCTCGCGCGACTACGGCAAGACGGCCAACGAAAAGGTCAACGAGCTGATCTTCAAGCTGTTTGTCGCGACCTTCGCGGTGACCCTGCTGGTGGCGCTGTTCCTGGGGCTGCGCGCGGCACTGGTGGTGCTGATCGTGATTCCGGTTGTGATCCTGTTCACCGTGTTCAGCGCGTGGCTGCTCGACTACACCATCGATCGGGTGAGTCTGTTCGCGCTGATCTTCGCGATCGGGATCCTCGTGGACGATGCCATCGTCGTGGTGGAGAACATCTACCGCCGCTGGCTGATGAAGCGCGGCCTGGATGCCGAAACCAACGTGGATGCGGTACGCGAGGTGGGCAACCCGACGATCCTCGCGACCTTTACCGTGATCGCTGCACTGCTGCCCATGGGCTTCGTCTCCGGGATGATGGGTCCCTACATGCAGCCGATCCCGGTTCTGGGGTCGGTCGCCATGCTGTTCTCGCTGGTCGCGGCCTTCGTGTTCACCCCCTGGCTGACCCAGCGGCTGCGCCCGAGCATGGCCTACCTGGAGAAGGCCACCGAAAAGGAACACCGGCAGGCCGAGCGGCTGGGTACGTTCTTCCGCCGGGTGATCCCGGGGCTGGCGGACAATCCCGCCCGGGGCTACGCCTTCCTGGCCGGGATCGTGGTGGTGTTCTTCCTGATGGCCAGCCTGTTCTACACCACGGATGTCCGGGTGAAGATGCTGCCGCTGGACAACAAGCCCGAATTCCAGGTGATGATCAATTTCCCCGAGGGCACGGCGCTGACCGAGACCGCCTCGCTCAGCGAAGCGATGGTGTCCGAGCTGCGGGAGTTCGAGGAAGTGACCGGGCTGCAGGCATATGTCGGCACTGCGGCGCCGTTCAATTTCAATGGTCTGGTGCGTCATTACTACCTGCGCCAGGACCCCTGGCTGGGCGATATACAGGTTCAGCTGGTGGACAAGGGCGATCGTGCGCGCTCCAGCCACGAGATCGCCACCGAGGCCCGTGAGCGTCTGACACCGCTGGCCCGCGAAGCCGGCGCCCGCATCGAAGTGGTGGAGATGCCGCCGGGGCCCCCGGTCCTGCAGTCGGTGGTCGCCGAGGTGTATGGCCCGGATGCCGATACCCGGCGTCAGGTCGCGCGCGACCTGGAAGGAATGTTCCGCGGGGCCGAACACGTGGCGGACGTCGACAGCTTCCTGCAGGCCCCGCACGACGTCTGGCATTTCGACGTGGACCGCGACAAGGCCCTGCGCCGCGGTGTCACCGTGGAGACCGTGAACCAGACGCTGGAGACCGCGATCGGTGGCCGGGTCCTGGGCGACATCAAGGCGCGTTCGCTGGTGGAGCCGCACCTGATCGAGCTGCGCCTGCCACGCCCCACGCGCTCCGATATCGGGCGTCTGGAACAGCTGCCGGTGGCCTCGCAGCATGGCGGGACAGTCAGCCTGGGCGAGCTGGGTCGGTTCGTCGAGCGCCCGCAGGACGAACCCATCTATCACAAGAACCTGAGGCCGGTGGAGTATGTCACCGGCGAAGTGGTGGGGCGTCTGGCGGCGCCGGTCTACGGGATGCTCGAGGTGCAGGAACAACTCGCCGATTACGAGCTTCCCGACGGCAGTCGGGTGCAGCCGCACTGGCTGGGACCGCCGCCGAACGACGGTTCCACGGCGTTCGAATGGGCCGGCGAATGGACGGTTACCTACGAGACCTTCCGCGACATGGGCATCGCGTTCGCCATCGCCCTGATTCTCATCTACATGCTTGTGGTCTGGGAGTTCGGGAACTTCGTGCTGCCGGGCATCATCATGGCCCCGATCCCGCTGACCCTGATCGGGATCATCCCGGGCCACTGGCTGTTCAACGCCGAATTCACGGCGACCTCGATGATCGGGTTCATCGCTCTCGCAGGGATCATCGTGCGCAATTCCATATTGCTGGTCGATTTCGGTCGCCAGGCGGTGGATCAGGGACATGACGTCCGCGAGGCGATGATCCTCGCCTGTCAGGCGCGCACGCGGCCCATCATCATCACCGCGTTCGCGCTGCTCGCCGGTTCCAGCGTCATCCTGTTCGACCCCATTTTCCAGGGCATGGCGATCTCGCTGATGTTCGGGACCATCGTGGCCACGCTGCTGACCCTGGTCGTCATCCCGCTGGGCTGTATCTCCGGGCGGCGCGCGTTCTGTCCCGCCTCGCTGGAAGACGGCGACGGCACCAGCGGCTCCGGCTGTGCTACCCCGACGAATGGCAGTGCCGGGACCGGCCGTGACGACAATCCCTTCGGCCCGGCCGAGGGCGGACCGGTCACACGCGCAGTCCAGTATCTCGGGTTGTATCTGCGCTGCCTGGCCGCCGCCTTCGTCGAGGGCATGCGCGATCTTTTCCTCGCCTTGCTGAAGCTTCTGCGCGGCCGTTTCGGGACGCGCCCGGGGCCGGGCGGTGGCCCGGGATCCGGCGGTTCCGGCTCGGACTCCGGGCCTTCTCCAGCCCCGTCGTCCGGTCCTGCGCCGGGTCCCCCCGCGTCGGGGGCCTCGGACGGCCCCTCCGGCCGTGAAGCGGATGCGGGTGCGAACGCCGAATCCGCGCCGGACGACGGGCATGAACCGAAGGAGCGAGATACGGACGCGCCGCGGAAATCCGGCAGCGCTTCCCGTTCCGCCGGGCCGAGTGCGACGCCGGATCACGATTCCGCCACGGCGGAACAGAAGTCGGACTCGGGGGAAGATGGCAATGAAACGTCTTCCTCGGAGGCGGGCCCCGGTGCACGCCAGTCGGGTGGCCGCCGACGCCGGGGTATTCGGCTGAAATGAGCAATCACTGAAAGAACCTCAAGGAGGTTAATGATGAAGAAGCGATTCAACGCACGCATGCTCGGCCTGGCAATGGCCGGCGCCGCAGTGGTCTCGATGTCCGTGCTGGGCGCGGCCCAGGCGGAAGAAGGGAACCCGGGCGCTCAAGGTCAGCCGATGGGCCAGCATGCTCCGGTTCCCGGTCCCTGGGGCCAGCCGGGTCCGTATGGACAGGGCATGGGCGGGCATCAGGGCGGCGAGATGATGCAGCGTCGCGATGCCTCCGGTGACTTCAGCTTCGGCATGTCCGGGCGCAGCCACGGGCAGGGCTACGGCCAGGGCCGCGGTCATGGCTACGGTCACGGTTATGGTCCGGGCTATGGTCCCGGCTATGGCTACGGGCCCGGTCATGGTCCCGGCTACGGCTACGGCTACGGGTACGGTCCGCAGCAGGGCCATGGCCCCGGCATGATGCACGGCCCCGCGTACGGGCCCGGCCATGGTGCCGGCATGCGCGGTCCCGCGGGCCACGGCCAGATGCCGGAGTTCGACCCCGAGGATCTGCCCGAGGACATGCCGGAAGAGATGCGCGAGCGCATCGAGCGCATGCAGGCCGAGCGGCAGGAACGCATCGAGGAAATGGAAGCCATGCGCGAGGCCCGAATGGAAGCCATGAAGAAGGGTCGCCAGGCCTACATGGAAGAGATGGAACGCCAGCGCGAGATGCGCATGGAGCAGATGGAAGAGCGTCGCGACTCGGGGGACTACTGAGCACCGGGTGACGCATGGGAGCGAGGCGAATGGCGTTCGAAGGTTACGGCATGCAGCGGGGAGCAACAGCGGGGCGGAGCGTCCTGCTGGTGGCCCTGGTGACGGTCGGGCTGATGGTGGCCGCTGCGGCTGCCGAGGCCCGGGAACGTCACAACCCGTGGCATGCCGGACCGCCATCCGCGGCCGATGCGGGAGAGCCGGGAGGCTTCACCCGGAGCGAACCCCGGTCGGCCGGATCGTTCCCTCCGCCGGATTACGATCCGGCGCGGCGGGGACGCGAGGACCGCTCGCGCGTTCCCGCAGGTGAAGCACGCCCGGGTCCCGGGATGTCGCCCTACGGTTACGGGTCCGGTCCGTATCCGTATGGCGGCCACCGGGGACCGGGGGCAAGTGAACCGGGCATGTCAGGATATGGATTCCCGTTCTTCGGCGGCCCGGGTTCGTGGGGACCCTTTTCGGGGCCCTGAATCACCTGCCTTCGGGCAGGGGCCGGTGCGTGATCGCCCTCCGCGCATCGGTGGCAGAAATGGGAGGGCATGTCTCCGAGAGGAGGAGGTAACACTATGAGCAAGTTTCTGAAAGCAGCCGTTCTTGCGGTATCCATGGCCGGTCTGGCCGCTGCCCCGATGATGGCTTCCGCGCAGTGGGGCGGCCCGGGGTATGGCGGCCCGGGCTACGGGGCTCCCTACGGTCCCGGTTATGGCTATGGCCCCGGCTACGGTGGCATGCCGTTCTTTGGCGGTCCGGGTTACGGCCGCGGCCACAACATGGGCGACATGATGGGCGACATGATGGGCGATTTCGATTTCTCCGCCCGCGGTCGCGGTCATGGTCACGGCTACGGTCATGGGCGTGGTGACGGCTACGGCTATGGTCGTGGTCAGGGCTACGGTCCCGGCTACTATGGCCATCCGGGCTACGGTTACGGCCCCGGGTACGGCTATGGCCCGCAGCAGGGCATGCCGCAGCAGGGCATGCCGCAGCAGGGCATGCCGCAGCAGCAGCAAGAGCAATGATCTGCTCGCACGGGTCCGCCCGTGCATGATCGGCTGCCCGGTTCGCCGGGCAGCCCGTTTTCGAATTCAATGGATCCGGGAGCCGCAATGCTGACCGTGGTGGCCAACCTCAAGGGCGGGACGGGCAAGAGTACCGTCGCCTTCAATCTCGCGCTCTGGCTGCTCGCGAAAGGGCACCGCGTACAGGCCGTGGACCTGGATCCGCAGGGTACTCTCGGCGATGTCCTGGAAGTGCGGCAGGAGGAGGGGTACAGCCCCGCGCTCCCCGCCACGAACGATGCCGACGTCGCGCTGGGTCGGCAGGGGGAGTTCGATCACTGGCTGGTGGACGTCGGGCCCTCCGCCATGGACACCCTGATGCAGGCGGTCGCCGCTGCGGACCGGGTGCTGATCCCGGTGCCGCCGAGTCAGGCCGACGTCTGGTCCACTCACCGTTTCGTGCGCGAGATCCAGGGGCGTCGGACCGATCGCGACACAGGCCCCGGCATCGAGGTATTCATCAATCGCGCCGACACGCACCAGTTCGTGCGCGAGACCGAGGAGACTGCGGAGGCCCTGCAGCAGATCGAGGGTATCCGTTTTCTGCGCCCTCGGCTGAAGCAGCGCACGGCCTTTCGGCGGTCATTCAGCGAGGGTCTGGCGGTGAACGAGCTGGAGCCATCCGGCAAGGCGGCGGAAGAGCTGGATCGACTGGCCCGCGCGATTTTCGGATAAAAAGGGGCTATCCCCTCCAGGAAACGAGGTGACAAATGGGATCAGGTGAAGACAAGCCGCGACGCGGTTTTATCAATCGCTACTGGGTGCTGATCGTGATCGTCCTCTGGCTGATCGCCTGGTCCGCCCGTGACTGGCTGGCGCCGGCCGAGCCGGGGGACCCGCCCGCGGAGTCCGGCGTCGTGCTCGAGGAAGAGCCCTCTGCCGGGGACCAGGAAGCTGCTCGGGAGGAAGCGGCCCGGGAAGAAGCTGCTCGGGAAGAAGCTGCTCGGGAAGAAGCTGCTCGGGAAGAAGCTGCTCGGGAAGAAGCGGCCAGGGAAGAAGCGGCCAGGGAAGAAGCGGCCAGGGAAGAAGCCGCCCGGGAAGAAGTCGCGGAGGAACCGGCGGTGGAGGTCGAGGCGCTGCTGACCGAAGCACGGGAGACGTACTGGCGCGAGGGTGCCGCAGCCGCGATGACCGTCCTCGAAGGCGGGCTGGAAACGCAGGCGTACGAAAGCCGGGAACGGGCGGACA